>SCTL01000195.1 GCA_004297495.1 Verrucomicrobiota bacterium | reverse complement strand
ACGGCGGCACGGGCGGCTACGTGAGCTTCATGGGCTTCGACAGAGCGAACCATGTCGGCGTGGTCGTGCTCTCGAATTACGGCGACGCGATGGCGGGCGACAATTCCCTGGACCTGCTCGGCGTCGAGATTCTGCGGCTGTTGCCAAAAATTTCATTGGAATAAACCCGCGCACCTGCTTGCATGGGCGCATCAACGCGGCGCGAACCTCCGCGACAGTTTTATGCCAGCCAAACTCAGCACGCACGTCCTCGACACCGCGCACGGTTGCCCGGCGTCAGGAATGAAAATCGAACTCTGGTCCCTCGACGGCGAGGACCGCACGCTGGTCACCAGCGCCAAGACCAACACCGACGGTCGCACCGATCAGCCATTGCTCTCCGCCGAGGAAATGCAGCCCGGCCAATACGAAATCATTTTTTTTGTGGGCGATTATTTTGCCACCAAGACCACGGCGCTGCCAAAAATCCATTTCCTCGACAAGGTGCCGGTGCGGTTCGGTATCGCCGACGCCGGCGCGAGCTATCATGTGCCGTTGCTTTGTTCGCCTTGGTCCTATTCAACCTACCGGGGCAGTTGATCTAAGTCCCATCCGTCGCATTCGTCCTATAAATTCCCATGAGCGACCTCGCCCAACTCGTCATGCAGCGCATTGACGCCCTCGCGCAAATCAGCGACGACGACGGCCACACCACCCGCTTCTTCGCCTCGCCGGCAATGCGTCGAGCGAACCACGACGTCGGCTCGTGGATGCGCGAAGCGGGCATGAGCGTGCGGGTGGATGCCGTCGGCAATCTCATCGGCCACTATCCCGCCGCGCAGCCGGACGGAAAAATCCTTTTGCTCGGCTCGCATCTCGACACGGTTCGTGACGCGGGAAAATTTGACGGCCCACTGGGTGTGCTGATCGCGATTGCGTGTGTCCAACATCTCAGCGACGCGAAAACTCGATTGCCGTTCGCGATTGAAGTCGTCGGGTTTGCGGACGAGGAAGGCGTGCGGTTTCAAAGCACCTATCTGGGCAGCCGCGCGCTGGCCGGAACATTGAACCCCGACGAATTGAGGCGTACCGACGCGCGCGGCGTGACGATGGCCGATGCGATCCGCGAGTTCGGCGGCAATCCCGACGCCATCGTCAGTGCGAAGCTCGACGCGAACCGCGTGTTGGGCTACGCCGAAGTTCACATCGAGCAAGGTCCGGTGTTGGAGCAAAAGCATCTCGCCGTCGGAGTCGTTACGGCGATTGCGGGCCAGACGCGCGCACGCATTACTTTCACGGGACACGCCGGCCACGCGGGCACCGTGCCGATGAATCTGCGGCAGGACGCGCTTTGCGCCGCCGCTGAATTCGTCCTCGCGGTGGAATCGTTGGCGCAGAATACCGGCGGGTTGGTGGCGACGGTCGGTGAGATCGCTGCCTCACCGGGCGCGAGCAATGTGATTCCCGGCGAAACGCGACTCAGTCTCGACGTGCGTCATCCCGAAGATTCTGTGCGGGTGCGCGCGGCGGATGATTTGAAAAAGCGCGCGGAAGGAATCGCCGCCGAGCGCGGCCTGACAATGAAGTGGGAAACGGTTCATCAAACCGGCGCGGTGATTTGCCATCGCCATTTCACAACGCTGATGGAAAACGCCGTGCGCCGGCATCAACAGGAAGCCCCGCTGCTCTACAGCGGCGCGGGCCATGACACGGCGGCCATCTCGGCGATTTGTCCGGTGACGATGTTGTTCGTTCGTTGCAAGGGCGGTATCAGCCACAACCCCAGCGAATCCGCGACCGAGGCCGACGTGCGCGTGGCGACTGCGGTGATGAATGATTTCATTTTGCAACTGGCGAAGTCAGCGTGAATTTGAGAAAGGCAAATATGGTTAGTACGACCGCCCTCACCCTAACCCTCTCCCCCGGGGAGAGGGGACGGCAACCGGGGCTTTTTGCTTTTTCGCTCGCGCTTCCGGCAAGCCCAGTCGCAGGTTTTCAAAAGAGACGGCGAATGTTTCTCCCTCTCCCCGGGGGAGAGGGCCGGGGTGAGGGCGGGCGTTCAACAAACTTTTTCCAACTCTTGCGCTCGCTGGCGAACCGTCTATGACCAATTGCGCGCTCATTCTCCGCAACGGCACGGTGGTCACGCCGGATGGCGTGCAGCAGGCCGACATAGGCGTGGCGGATGGCAAGATTGTTGCCCTCGGCACACCCAGTGGCGCGGCGCGCGAAGTCGTTGACGCCAATGGTCTGCACATTTTCCCCGGTCTGATTGATGCGCACGTTCACTTCAACGACCCGGGCCGCGCGCATTGGGAAGGAATTGAAACCGGTTCGCGCGCGCTGGCAGCGGGCGGTGGCACGATGTTCTTCGACATGCCGCTCAATTCCTCGCCGCCCACGCTCGATGCCGCGAGCTTCGATGCCAAGCTGGCCGTCGCTCAGAAAACTTCGCTCACCGACTTCGCGCTCTGGGGCGGATTGACTCCGGGAAACGTGGACAAGCTGGAAGAACTCGCGGAGCGCGGCGTGATCGGCTTCAAGGCGTTCATGTCGAACAGCGGCATCGAGGATTTTTCGAGCGTGGACGACGCGACGTTGAAGGCGGGAATGAAGCGCGCGGC
This sequence comes from Verrucomicrobiota bacterium, assembly GCA_004297495.1. Classification (GTDB taxonomy): domain Bacteria; phylum Verrucomicrobiota; class Verrucomicrobiia; order Limisphaerales; family JADLHS01; genus SCTL01. Next base: position 4,024 of record SCTL01000195.1, on the reverse strand, counting down.
CAGGCTGGGTAAACTCGTGGCCGTTCACGCCGAGAGCGACGCCATCACGCGCGAGCTTTCGCAACTGGCCCTCGCCCAAAACAAAACTTCCGTTCGCGACTATCTCGACTCGCGTCCGGTGCGCGCCGAGTTGGACGCGATCCAGCGCGCGATTGCGCTGGCGGCGGAGACGGGCTGCGCGTTGCACATCGTTCACGTGAGTTGCGGCGCGGGCGTCGGGTTCGTCGTGGCCGCGCGCGCGCAGGGCGTCAACGTCACCTGCGAAACGTGTCCGCATTATCTCACGCTCTCGGAGGGCGACGTGGAAAAACTCGGCGCGGTGGCGAAGTGCGCGCCGCCGTTGCGCACCAAGCTGGCGCAGGATGCTTTGTGGCGTTACGTGGCAGGCGGCGCGGTGAGCACGATCGGGTCGGACCATTCGCCGTCGCCGCCAGACCTGAAGCGCGACAAAAACTTTTTCAAAGTCTGGGGCGGGATTTCCGGCGTGCAGCACACGTTGCCGCTGCTCATCACCGAAGGGAATGTGAATCGGGAGGTGGCGTTGCAGTCAGTCGCAAGACTCACCTCGTTCAACGTGGCCGAGCGTTTCAACCTGCCGCCAGCAAAAGGCCGGATCGTTGCGGGAGCCGACGCGGACTTCGCTTTGGTGGACTTGAAGCAGAAATTCACCGTGCGCGCCGAGGATTTGTTCTATCGCCACAAACACAGCCCCTACGTGGGCCGCGCGTTGACAGGGCGCGTCGTTCGCACCATCCTGCGCGGACAAACGATCTTCCGGGATGGCAAAATCGTGTCGCCGCCGGTGGGTCGTTTGGTGAAGCCTCAACCTTGAACAAACATGTCTGAACTCTTTGGATTTTCGCGCACGGTCGTGAAGGAACGTTACGCGCTCATCACGCCGGATGGTTTTGTGCCGAGCCTCGTGCCCGGTTGGAAAAACGCCGTTGTGGTCGTCAACATTTCGCCGGTGATTGGAGCGCGCTTTGCGCAACTGCACGTCACGCTCGCCGCCGACGGCGCGTGTGAAGGCAACACCGGCAAGCGTGAACTGTTCATTTACGTCATCGAGGGTTCGGCATCGGTCTTGGTCAGCGAGAAGCGGCATCGGCTCGAAGCGGGCAGCTACGCATACATTCCGCCCGGCAAAGACATGCAGTTGAAAAGCTCGGCAGCGAACACGCGACTGGTGGTGTTTGAAAAAATCTATCAACCGCTCGCCGGTCAGCACGCGCCCGCCGCCGTCTCCGGTCACGAGCGCGAAATCAAAGGCGAGCCATTCCTCGGCAACAACGACGCGCGTCTGCAAGTCTTGTTGCCGGACAATCCGCAGTTCGACCTGGCGGTGAACATTTTCACGTATCAACCCGGCGCGACGCTGCCGTTCGTCGAGACACACATCATGGAGCACGGCCTCTTGATGCTGAAAGGCCAGGGCGTTTATCGGCTTGATGCCGATCACCATCCCGTGAAGGCCGGCGACGTAATCTGGATGGCGAGCTATTGTCCGCAGTGGTTCGTGGCGATGGGCAAAACACCCGCCAGCTACATCTATTACAAGGACGTGAACCGCGATCCGCTGGCGTAAATGAAATCTGTCTCGATCAACGCCGCCCGGTTGCAGCAGGAAATTGACGACCTCGCGCTCATCACCGAGGCCGCGCCGCCCGTCGTTACGCGCGTCTTGTTTGGGGAAGCGGATTTGCGCGGGCGCGTGTTCGTCAAAAACATCTGCCGCGAAATTGGACTGACGATTCGCGAGGACGCCGTCGGCAACATCTTCGCGCGCTGGGAAGGCGCGGACAAAAACCTCCCCGCCGTCGCCACCGGCTCGCACACCGACGCCATCCCCAACGCCGGCAAATACGACGGTGTCGTGGGCGTGCTCGGCGCGCTGGAAGCCATCCACGCGCTGCAAGCGGCTGGCTTTCAACCCAAGCGCAGCATTGAGCTGATCGTCTTCACCTCCGAAGAGCCGACGCGCTTTGGCATCGGCTGTCTCGGCAGTCGTTTACTCGGCGGCGTGCTCTCGCTCGAACGCGCCGCCGCGTTGCGCGATCGCGACGCCCAGGATTTGGAATTCTGGCGCGCGCAAGGCGGCTGCAAGGGCGACTTGAGTTCCGTGAAGCTACCGAAGGATTGCTACGCCGCGTTCGTCGAGTTACACATCGAGCAAGGGCCGATCCTCGAAGCGGAGAAGCTCGACATCGGCGTCGTGGAAAAAATCGCCGCGCCCAGCACGTTGCGCGTGCAACTCACCGGCGTCGGCGGCCACGCGGGCGCGACGCTCATGCCCGGACGCCGCGACGCCGCGCTCGCCGGCGCGGAGATCGCCCTCGCCGTCGAGCGCGCCGCGACCACCACCGGCAACCCCGACACCGTCGGCACGACGGGCATTTTCCGCATCGAACCCGGCGCGGTGAACAGCGTCCCGTGCCAGGCGTATCTGGAAATTGATTTGCGCGACACGCTCGTGAAGACGCGCGACGCGGCGCTGGTTCAGATCGAAACCGCGGTGAAAGAAATCTGCGGGCGCCGCCAGATCGAGTTCACGATGGAGCGGCTGAACGTTGACCCGCCCGCCATCTGCGACGCGCAGACCGTCTCGATCGCGGAGAGCGCCGCGCGGCAGCTTGGGTTCACCGTGAAGCGCATGATCAGCCGCGCGTATCACGACTCGCTCTTCATGGCGCAAGTCTGCCCGACCACGATGATTTTCATCCCGTGCCACAAAGGCTACAGCCATCGCCCCGACGAATATTCCTCGCCGGCGCAGATTGCCAAAGGCGTGGCCGTCCTGGCGCAAACGCTGGCGAAGCTGGCGGAGTAATGTTTAGCTACGGATGAACACGGATTCAAATGCGCTGAAGGCGCAACGGAAATTAGCCCGGGGTTGGAGCGAAGCGACTACCCCGGGAAAACGTTCCAAAAAATTATTTCCGCCCTGAAGGGGCGGAAGACCTGAATGAACATAGCCAATTGTTTTCTCAAACTGATTCCGCGAATTCAGCCGACGGCAGCCGAGATTGCATTGGCTCAACAGCACATTTCCACGATCCGAGCTCGGCTGAACACGACTTTCAAGCTAAGCAAAGTTTTGGTTGGGGGCAGTTTTTCGCGCGGCACGCTCATTCGAGGTGTCAGCGATGTTGATTTGTTCGCCGTTATTGCCAGAAGCGAGGCAACGTGGGGCAATAGATACGAGAGTTCGGAAACTATTCTGAACCACTTCAGAACGGAATTGAGTCGTCGCTTGCCAACCACTGATATCGGGCGGGATGTTCACGCGGTAGTCGTGCCATTCTCACAAGGGCCGAGTGTAGATGTTGTGCCAGCACTCTTTGACCAGATGATCAATGGCCGTCCGCAGTATCTTATTCCGGATGGCAACGGAGACTGGATGCCGAGCAGCCCGGAAGCGCACAACCGCTACATCTTTAATGCGAACGAACGAAGTGGTGGGAAGCTGAAACGCCTGGCTCAAATTCTGAAATTCTGGCGGCAGTGCAGTTCGACGCGCTCAGCGATGTCCTCATTCCACATTGAAATGCTTTTGGCTTCGACTGGGATTTGCATCGGAGTGAAAAGCTATGCTGCGTTCATGACGAACACGCTTCGCGCACTAGCCGATCGTGAGTGTCGGGCATTGCAAGATCCCGTCGGCATCGCCGGTCTGATTTCTTTGGTGAAGACAGATAATCAGCTCGAAAACGCCGTCGCTTCGGTGAAGTATGCCCGCAATCACGCGAACGAGGCTTGCGTTGCGGACTACGCAGGAGACTCGGAAGAAGCGTGGCGTCAATGGAACATAGTTTTTCAGGGATATTTTCCAAAATGACGGACGATCTCCAAAAACTTCGCAAGATAATCGCCAAGACATTCCGCAAGGCGAAGCGCTGGTATCTGGCATACCTTGTTTCGCAGTTCATCATTCTTCTAATCGGCGTTATTTCCATGTTTGTCGCGATCAGCCCCAGCTTGAGCGCGATGCTCGCGTTTTTGGGAGTTTTGGCGATTGAAGTTCTCC
>SCTL01000194.1 GCA_004297495.1 Verrucomicrobiota bacterium | reverse complement strand
GGGGCAACGTGACGCGCATTTCCCCGGAAGCGCCCGTGCCGGTGGTTGAATTCAAACGCGAAAGTTTCATGCCCGGCGGCGCGGCGAACGTCGCCCGCAATCTCACCGCGCTTTGTGCGACCACCGAACTGCTCGGCGCCGTCGGCCCGGACTCCGCCGCCGCCGAACTCGGGCGTCTGCTCACCGCGCAACGCGTCGGCCACCGCGGCCTCGTCACCTGCCGCGCCCGGCCCACCAGCATCAAGACCCGCATCGTCGCCAGCCAGCAACAGGTCGTCCGCATTGATCGCGAAAGCCGCGACGGACTCGATCCCAAACTCACTCGTCAGCTCCTCGCCCTGGCCCGCCGCGAAATTCCCCGCGCCGCCGCCGTCATCATCGGTGACTACGGCAAAGGCGTCGTCACGCAACCCCTGCTCGATGGCTTGAAGGAACTTTGCCGCGCGCACGGTGTCTGGCTGAGTCTCGATCCGAAACCTTCCCACGCGCTCAACCTGTGCGGCTTTTCGCTCGTCACGCCGAATCGCCGCGAAGCCTTTGCCCTCGCGAACCTGGGCGATGACACGCGCCATGAAAATCCGCTGGCCGACAAAAATCTTTTGCAGGCCGCCGAACGGTTGATGAATGAAATCCATCCCGCGCTCCTGCTCGTCACGCTCGGCGAACAAGGCATGTTGCTCTGCCAACGAAATTGCAAGCCCCTGCACATCCCGACCGTGGCGCAGGAAATTTTCGACGTCTCCGGCGCGGGCGACACAGTCATTGCCACCTTCACGCTCGCCATTGCCGCCGGCGCGTCGCCAGTCGAGGCGGCAATTCTTTCCAATCACGCCGCCGGTGTCGTGGTCGGCAAAGTCGGCACTGCGACGGTGACGCCCGACGAATTGCTCGCCAGCTTTGCGAAGTGAGCCAACCCCGAATGAACACGAAGCGACACGAATTGAATTCCGCAGGCAGACTTTTTTTTATTCGTGTTCATCCGCGTTCATTCGCGGGCAAGCCATGACTCCAACCAAAATCACACCGGCCGCCCTGCGCGCCATGAAATCGCGCGGCGAAAAAATCGCCGCGCTCACGGCCTACGATTGTCCGATGGCCCGCTTGCTCGATGAAGCCGGCGTGCCGTTCATTCTCGTCGGCGATTCATTGAGCATGGTCGTGCTCGGATTTCCCGACACCACGCACGTGACGATGGCCGACATGGAGCATCACACGCGCGCCGTTGCCCGCGCCAAACCGCAGGCGCTCGTCGTCGCCGACATGCCGTTCCGCAGTTATGAAACGGTCACGAGCGCGGTGGAAAACGCCAAACGCCTCGTCGCCGCCGGCGCGGAAGCGGTGAAGGCCGAAGGCGGACGCGCGATCATCGAGCAGGTGCGCGCCATCGTCGCGGCGGGAATTCCCTTCTGCGGACATCTCGGCATGTTGCCGCAACACGTCCTCGAAGAAGGCGGCTACAAGGTCAAAGGCAAAATCGAGACCGAGCACCAGGCCCTGCTCGCTGATGCCGATGCGCTGGTCGCTGCGGGCGCATTTGCCATGGTGCTCGAACTGGTGACGCGCCCCGTCGCGGCGGAAATCACCAAGCGGATTCCCATTCCCACCATCGGCATCGGCGCGGGCGCGGATTGCGACGGACAAATTCTCGTCACGCCCGATCTGCTCGGCATGTTGCCTTGGTTCAATTTGAAGCACGTAAAACCGAAACTGAACGCCGCCGAGCAAATGCGCACCGTCGTGCGCGAGTGGATGGACGAAGTAAAAGCCGCGCGCGCCCGTTGAACCGCAGTGTCGAATTCAGACCTCTGATAAAAACCCCTCACCCGGCCTGCGGCCACCCTCTCCCCATCGGATGGGGAGAGGGGCGGGGTGAGGGGGCG
>SCTL01000193.1 GCA_004297495.1 Verrucomicrobiota bacterium | reverse complement strand
AAAGCGGGCTGAAACGGGCGGCGTGCTGGAAGTCACGTTGCGGCGGCTCGCGGAGTTCATGGAGAAGGCTCACAAGATCAAAAGCAAAGTCAAAGGCGCGATGTTTTATCCGCTGGCGGTGTTTGCCGTGGCGCTGGCGGTGATGGGCGTGCTGATGGTTTATGTCGTGCCGAGATTTCAGGAGGTGTTCAACGGTCTGCTGGCCGGCAGCGCCATGCCGGCCTTCACGGTGTTCGTCATGCGCATCAGCGACGCGGTGCGGCATCACGTGCCGCTGGTGGGACTGGGAGTCTTGGCGCTGGCCATTTTGTGCGCGGCGTTCGTGCGGACGAGTCACGGGCGATTGTTCTTCGACCGGCTCAAGATCAACGCGCCGATTCTCGGGCCGGTGTTTCGCAAGGCGTCCATTTCCCGGTTCACTCGGACGCTGGGGACGTTGCTCGGCAGCGGCGTGCCGGTGTTGCAGGCGTTGAGCATCGTGAAGGAGACGGCGGGCAATCTTGTCATGGCGCGCGTCGTCGGCAACATTCGCGACTGCGTGAAGGAGGGTGAAACCATCACGCTGCCGTTGCGCGAGTCGAAGGTGATTCCGCCGCTGGTCGTGGGCATGGTGGACGTAGGCGAACAGACCGGCGCGTTGCCGGACATGCTGTTGAAGATCGCGGACAACTGCGACGACGACGTGGACAACGCCGTGAACGCGATGACGTCGCTGCTCGAACCGATCATGATCGTGTTTCTCGCGATCATCGTCGGCAGCATCGTCATCGCAATGTTTCTGCCGCTGATCGTGATTGTGAATCAGGGATTCGATGGGAATAACGGGAAGGTTGGGGACAATTGAAGCGTCGCCGATAAGTTGGTAGGGACGCGTTCCACCGCGTCCCATTCTAACTCTTTTTTGGGGGAATTGATTTGGGACGCGGTGGAACGCGTCTCTACCGGACCAGTTCAAACGCAAAGCCCTTCAAGTATTCCGTTTCGGGAATCATCGGGATGATCGGGTGATCGGGCGATTGCGAATAGGTCGCCACGCGGCGGAGAACTTTGCGCGTGTCGAACGCGGCCGAGAGCACGGTGTCTTGAAAGAGCGCCGCGTGCACGTGATGTGAGCAGCAGAACGTGGCGAGCGCGCCGCCGGGCTTGAGCAACTTGAGCGCGCGCACGTGAATCTCCTTATAGCCGCGCAACGCATCGGGCACGGAAGCGCGGTTGCGCGTGAAGGACGGCGGGTCGAGCACGATGAGATCGTAGCGCGGCACAACGCGCTCGTGCGGTTTCGCTGAGGCATTCGCCTTGAACCAGTCGAACACATTGATGGCTTCGGCGGAGACTTTTTCCTTCAAACCATTCGCCTCGGCGTTGCGCAATGAAGCGGCCACGGCCTCGGCGCTTTGATCAAGCATGTGAACGTGCGTCGCGCCAGCGCGGGCAGCGTGCAGGCCGAACCCGCCGAGAAAGCTGAAGCAATCGAGCACATGCGCGCCTTTCGCAAATTGCGCGACGGCTTCGTAGCTCGTCTGTTGATCGAGATACATGCCGGTCTTGTGTCCGCCGATGAGATCGGTCTCGAACTTGATCCCGTTGAGATTCACCGTGACCGGCCCGCTCAGCTCGCCGGCGAGAACGCCGTTCGCCTCTTCCATGCCTTCGAACTTGCGCGACGCCATGTCGCTGCGCTCGACAATCGCGCGCGGCGAAAAAATCTTTTGCAACGCGGCGACGATTTTTTCTTTCCGCTTCTCCATGCCGAGCGCGGAAATCTGGAGCGCGAGTACGTCCTCGTATTTGTCCACG
>SCTL01000192.1 GCA_004297495.1 Verrucomicrobiota bacterium | reverse complement strand
AACCCGGCGAACTTTTCTTCGCCACACAGCAGGGCACGGTGAAGAAAACTTCCCTGAGCGATTTCGCGAACGTCCGCAAGGGCGGCATCATCGCCATCACGATTGACCAGGGCGACACGTTGATTGACGTGAAGCAAACGCGCGGCAGCACCGAGGGCGGCGACGAAGGCGACGACGTTGTCCTCATCACGCGCGACGGCATGAGCATCCGTTTCAGCGAATCCGATGTGCGTTCGATGGGCCGCTCCGCTGCCGGTGTGAAAGGAATCACGCTGGAAAAGGGCGACGCCGTCGTGGCGCTCGCCGTGGTTGTGCCCGATGCGGCGCTGCTGGTCGCGGGAGAGAACGGCATTGGCAAGCGCACCTCGTTCGATGAGTATCTGGTTCAAGGCGAATCCGGCACGCGCAAGCAATCGCGCGGCGGCAAGGGGCGCATCACGATGAAAGTCGGCGAGAAAACCGGCTGCGTGATCGGCGCGCTGCCCGTGCGCGACACGGACGAACTCATGCTCATCACTGTCGGCGGCCAGATGGTCCGCATTCCGGTCAGCGGCATCCGCGAAGCGGGCCGCAACACCATGGGCGTGAAACTTGTGAACCTGGAAGCCGGTGACAAACTCCAGGCCATCGCGCCCGTCATCAGCGAATCGCAGGAAGAGTCGGCGACTGCGAATGGCGATGCGCCGAGTGGGAAGTAGGCGTCCGGGAGCGCGGACTTCAATCCGCTTCCGCGCCGCTATGCGGGCGGGAGTTGAAGCGGCGTGAACGCCGCGCTCCTTTATTACGGCGACAAGCGCTCAATCTTCCACGAACCATCCGCCTGCTTGGTGTAGCAGAAACGGTCGTGCAGCCGGTCGGCCCGGCCCTGCCAGAATTCGATGCGCGCGGGCGCGAGCACGTAGCCGCCCCAGTTGGGCGGGAGCGGAACTTCGCTCGGAAATTTTGCGGCCACTTCCTGCCATTGCTTTACCAGCGCGGCGCGATTTTCGACGATGGCGCTTTGCTTTGAAGCCCACGCGCTCAACTGGCTGCCGCGCGGGCGGCTGTGAAAATATTTTTCCGATTCCTCCTTCGATAATTTTGTCACCGTGCCGGCCACGCAAACCTGCCGTTCCAGGTCGGACCAGTAAAACGTGAGCGCGGCGTTAGGGTTCGCGGCGAGTTCAGCGCCTTTGCGGCTGTCGTAGTTGGTGAAGAAGATGAAGCCGCGCGCATCGGCGCCCTTGAGCAGCACGGTGCGAGCAGAGGGACGGCCCTGCGCATCCACGGTGCAGAGCGTCATGGCGTTCACATCGGCGGGCGCGTGGCCGAGGAGCGCGTGCCAGAGTTTGTAGAGCGCGATGCTGATTTTGCGCCAGCGCGAGCCACCGCTGGTCGCCGCCGCGTCGCCGAACCAGCGCTGAAATTGCTCCAGCGGATCGGGCGCGAGTTGGGCGCGCTCCAAAGTGTCCGCCTGATAATCGCGTCTGAGATCGGCGATGGCCATGTGAGCGGAGATTACAACGAAAACTTGCGGGCTGTCCAAAGAGAAGAATTTCTCGTCGGCTTTATGGCGACGTCTTGAGCACCTTGAAACTCTCCTTCTTG
>SCTL01000191.1 GCA_004297495.1 Verrucomicrobiota bacterium | reverse complement strand
TCAGAAAGGAGTTGTATAAATTCCATGAAACGCATGTTCCAAAAACTTGGTAAAGCCTTCTTCGCGTGTCTCGCTTTACCTCTCGCGGTTCTTACGTTCTCGCCGGGTGCATTTGCGCAGTTTCCCTGTCCGCAAGCTCCCGAAGGACCGGCTAGTTGGTGGGCGGCGGAAGGTGACGCGAACGACGTCACCGGACTAAACAACGGCACCCCGATGAACGGCGTCGGATTTTCCAATGCCCAAGTTGGGCAGGGTTTCGATTTCGATGGTGTGGACGATTTTGTCGAAATCCCCTACAGCCCGAGTCTCAGCCCCAGCGGCAGCTTCTCAATCGAAGCGTGGATTTATCCACGAGTGGATGGTGACATGGCGATCTTTGATAAGTGGTCCGGGGCCGTCAGTTTGACCTACGCCTTTCATACGTATCCGGGGCATCAATTACAGTTCGCCATTTCAGATGTGGCGCACGCAGGTGACGGGAGTTTTCATTACTTCGGCACGACTAACGTACTCACGCTGAATAGTTGGAATCATGTGGCGGCGGTTTACGACCAATCCACGGGCAAACGTCAACTGTATGCGAATGGCGTCAAAGTCGCGGAACGCACCGACGTTCCAATTACGATCTACAACGGCAACCTGCGGACCTCCATCGGCGCGAATTCGCCGGACGGCACATCCACAACCTCCTATTTCAACGGCGTGATTGATGAGCTTGCATTTTTCTCCCGCGCACTGTCGGCAACGGAGGTTCAGGCCATCTTCACCGCTGGTGCCTCTGGGAAATGCGACTGGGCTCCAATCATTGCGACTCAACCGCAAAGCCGCACGGTTTATGTGGGAACGAATGTCGCGCTTTCGGTTCTGGGCAGCGGTGTCGCGCCACTGGCTTACCAATGGCAGAGAAGCGGCACCAATCTGACCGGCGAAACTGCCAGTTCGCTCTCCATTCCCAACGCGCAGGTCTCCAATTCTGGAAATTATTCCGTCGTCGTCACCAATTCTCTCGGCGGTGTGACGAGTTCTGTGGCGACCGTAACGGTTCTCGTGCCGCCAGCGTGCGCCACGCCGCTGCCGGGCGTCGTCAGTTGGTGGACAGCCGATGGAACATCGAATGATTTTACCGCAGCAAACAACGGAGTGCTCAGGAATGGAGCGACCTTCACAAACGGAATGGTGAGCGGCGCGTTTTTCTTCGACGGCATTGACGATTTTGTAGAAGTGTCGAACAGCCCGAGCCTGAATCCCTCCGGCAGTTTCTCGATTGAAGGTTGGATCTACCCTCGCGCCGATGCAAACATGGGAATTCTTGAAAAATGGTCCGGCTCGGTCGGCTTAAGTTACGCCCTCCATACCACCTTGGGCCTGGCATTGCAGTTCCCGATTTCCGACGCCGCACATGCTGGTGATGCCAGCTTCCATTCGTTCAGCACCACGAACGTGCTCACGCTCAACAACTGGAATCACGTAGCCGCAGTTTACGACCAATCCACCGGCACGCGACAACTCTTCCTCAACGGCGTGAAGGTCGCTGAACGGACGGACGCACCTATCACCGTCACGAGCTCAAGCCTGCGGGTCAGCATCGGCGCCAACTCTCCGTCTAGCACAACCACCGCGAACTATTTCAAAGGAGCGATAGATGAACTCACCTTTTATGCGCGGGCTTTGACCGTCTCCGATGTTCAGGCGATTTACAACGCGGCCATCTCTGGCAAATGCAAACAGGCGGTTCCGCCTTTGATAACGGCCCACCCGACGAATCGGTCGGTTGTCATCGGCACGAATACCACTTTCATGACCAGCGCCGTGGGTTCGCAGCCTTTCACCTATCAATGGTTCCTAAACAACTCAACGGCAATCAGTGGCGCAACCAATGTGTCCCTGACGTTGAGCAATGTGCAGTTCGCCAGTGGTGGCAATTATTCCGTCGTCATTTCCAACGCCGCCGGCGCGGTCACTAGCAGCAATGCATTACTGACCGTGACGTTTCCGAACGCGGTGGTTCGCGTCGTCAGCACCAACACCGGTGGCGGTGCAACCACGGTCGTGCCGGTGCAACTGATCGCCAACGGGAATGAAGGCGGCGTGTCGTTCAGTCTGAACTTCAGCAATACTCTTCTCACGTTCAGTTCCGTGACCGCCGGAAGCGGCGCGGGCGGCGCAATCCTCATTCCGAGCACGGGCTCGGTGAGCAGCGGCAAACTCGGATTGACACTCTTGCAATCCGGTTCGGGCACCTTCGCCGCCGGCACGCAGGAGATTGCGCGCGTCACGTTCACTGCCGCCACGGTGACGAACGCCACAAACACCACGATTTCTTTTGGCGACCAACCCACGCCGAGGCAAATCACGGATTCACAAGCGAACAATCTCGCGGCCTGGTATTCCAACGGCGTCGTTTCCATCGCCGCCACCGAATACGAGGCTGATGTCGCGCCGCGGACCAATCGCGACCATGCGGTCACTCTCGCTGACTGGATTCAAGTTGGGCGCTTCGTTGCCCGGCTCGATCCCGTCACCAACAGCGCCGAATTTCAGCGGGCAGATTGCGCGCCGCGAGGCACGCGTGGAGACGGCGCGCTTTCCGTTTCGGATTGGGTGCAGGCAGGCCGTTATTTTTTTGGCCTTGAGACAAACACTCCTGCTGATGGTGCAATCGTAGAAGGCGCTTTCAATCCGCCAAACGGACCCACAAGTCGCAATGTTCGCGCGATCAACGCGGGTGTTTTTGCCGGACAGACGAACACTCTCGCAATCCAGCTTGACGCCCTTGGCGGAGAAAATGCCGTCGGATTCAGTTTGGGCTTCGATCCCGTCAGCCTGAGTTATTTGAATGCGACCCTTGGCACGGGCGCGAGCGGAGCATTGCTGAACTTGAATACCAACTCTGTCGCGACAGGCAGTCTGGGCGTGGCCCTGGCGCTTTCGACGGGAAGCGGATTCTCCGCCGGCAGCAGCGAATTGCTCAAAGTCAGTTTCAGAGCCGCCTCCAGTGCGGCGGGCAATGCTGTCGTCTCGTTCGGCAGTCAACCGATTGTTTCGGACGTTTCTGATACAAACGGCGTCCCGCTCGCGGCAAATTATTTGAGCGGTAATATGGCCATCAGTCCTTACCCGCCGTTTCTGAAAATCGCGCGGTCAAACAGTTCGGTGGTGGTTTCCTGGCCGGTGGTTGCGACAAATTTCTCCCTCCAAACCAATGGAACTTTATCTTCCAACGCGTGGGGAAATCTGCCGGCAACTCCCACAGTGCTTGGCGTGGAAAACATTGTGGTTTCGACAAACTTGTCGAAACCACAATTTTACCGTCTCAAAAACCCGTAAGCTTGCTCTTAGACCGAGGCGATGCGCGGCTCGGGAAGCGGGATGATGAATTTTCCTTTGTAGCCACGCGCGGCCAGCTTCGGCATAAGTTCGTCCGCAATGTGCCACGAAAGCAACATGGCGTATTCAGGCTGGTCTTGAAACAATCGCTCCTCGTCCACCACTGGAATCGTCGTGCCGGGAATATATTTACCAATCTTGTAAGAGCCTTTGATCTCCAGCACGCAGTCGAGCGTGCCGTCATCGAGCCCGACGTAATTGATCAGCGTGCTCGCGCGCGAAGGCGCACCGACGCCGTAGATGCGTTGACCTTTCTTCTTGATGTCGCGCATCAAGGCGTAGAGCGCCAGCTTGCTGTTGACCACGTTCGTCTTGAACGCCTTCAACTTCGCCTCGCTCAACTCGCGGCTTTCCTCGGCCAGCGTGGCGGCGACGGTTTCGCGCACTGGGTATTTGCCTTTGCGCGCGGCGTAGACGCGGATCGAACCGCCGTGCGTCGGGATGCGTTTGGTGTTGATGACTTCCAATCCGTGCATTTCGAGCAGATACTTCAACGCGGTGACGGAGTAATAGCGCAGATGCTCGTGGTAGATCGTGTCGTATTGCAGCGTCTCGACGAGCGGCAGCAGGTAATGCGATTCGGAAATGAAAATGCCGTTGTCGTCGAGCAGTTCGAGGATGCAATCCACGATCTCGTGAATGTCCTCGATGTGGGCGAAGACGTTCGTGGCGGTGACAATCTTCGCCTTGCCCTGGCCCGCAACCGCTTTCTTCACGGCGGCGCGATTGAAAAACGAGATGTCCGTGGTGATGCCGCGTTGTTGCGCAAGTTTGCCGGCGTTCGTTGGCTCGATGCCATAGACGCGGGCGCACTGGGTGAAATTGCTGAGGAGGGTGCCGTCGTTCGAGCCGATGTCCACGACGAGTTCGCTGGACTTGAGCGGATAAAGCTTCGCAACTTCCTGCGACAGTTCGGCAAAGTTCTCGCGCAGAATTTTCGTCGTGCCGCTGGTGTAAGGATACGTCGGCGGAAACAATATCGCCGGGTCAACGATCAAGCCGATCTGTACCAACTGGCATTTCTTGCAACGCAGCACCTCGGCGGGATAAGCCGGTTGTTCCGCCGGGCGGCTGCCGATGGCGGGCATAGTGTTCACGGGCGGCAGATAGCCGACGAACATGATGGTGTCGAGGTCGGGGGAATCGCAGACCTGGCAGCGGTCAACGACCACGCTGGAGTTCGTGCCGGCGGCGAGTTTCTTTTGTCGGATCATGGTTTGTTTGGTTGGAGGTTTGCGTTCTCGTCGTACCAGCGGACGGTTTTGGCCAGACCTTCTGGTAATGAAATTCTCGGCGCGAAGCCCAGCGCCCGAAGTTTGGTAATGTCCGGGCAGCGGCGCAATGTGCTTCCGCGTTGCAGCGTGCCGGCTTTGACCGTGATGTCCCGGCCGAAGCAACGGCCCACTTCCTTCGCCAGATTTTCCACGGAAGTCTCGAGGCCGCTGCCGACGTGATAAATTCCGAGATGTTCGCCGCGTTCGATCACGCGCATAACGGCATCCACAGCGTCATCCACGTAAATGAACGAGCGCGTCTCCTTCCCCGTGCCTTGAATGGGGAAAGCGAGGTCGCCTTTCGGCTGCTGGCGATGCAGTTCGCGCATCCGCAAGGCAAACTGCGGAATGACGTGCTCCCAGCCCATGCTCGGGCCATAGACATTGTGCGGGCGGAAAATCAGGACGCGCTTGAGTTGCTTGCGCCCATAATTGATCGCAAGCAATTCGCAGATGATCTTACCGCCACCGTATGAGAAGCGCGGATTCAAAACATCGGGCACAACGAGCGGCGCGGATTCATCCGTGGGAACGTGCGGCGGGGTTTGATAGACTTCTGAACTCGAAGCGAGCACGAGCTCGGGCACGCCGTGCAGCGCGCACGCGTCAATCACGTTCATCATTCCCTTCACGGCCACTTCGAGAATCAACTCCGGCTTCGTGTAGAAAAACTCCGTGCCGTTCACGTAGGCGAGATGGCAAACGGAGTCCACACCCTTCACCGCCCGCGCCACGGCGGCGGGATCGCGAATGTCGCCTACGACCAGTTCGACGTCTTTCGCCGTGTCCCCGAGCTTGTCCTTCGAGCCACGCGAGTCGTTGTCCAGCGAGCGCACACACGCGCCGGCGGCGACCAGACTTTTGACCAACCCGGCACCGATAAAACCGGTGCCGCCCGTGACGAGATATGTTTTGCCTTTGAAGCTCATGCCGAACGCGCGGGAACACCGCTGGGAATTTGTTTAAGCCTGACAGTTTTGGGCCCGCGAAAAAAATACGTCGTGGCGAACGCGTAGAAAAACCACCGCAGGTATTGCGGAATCCATTTCAGCACCTGAAAGCGGCTCTTGCCTTCACGACGCTCGAACCAGCCGGCCGGAACCTCACCAATCCGCCAGCCGAGCCGGTGCGCCTTCACCAGCAGTTCGATGCTGTAAGCAAAGCCGACGGTGGATTCGATGGAAATGGTATCCAGCACGCGGCGCGAAAAAATTCTCAGGCCGTTGCTGGGATCATGCGTGGGCAACCGCGCCAGATGATAGAGCGCGAACGCCGAACAACGAACGAGCGTGGCTTTCAACCACGGGCAACCTTTCATGCAGCCGCCGGGAATGAAGCGGCTGGCCACCACGATTTCGCAGCCCGCGCGGAATTCCTGCATCATTGGGTCCACTTGTACCGCGTTGTAATCGTCGTCAGCCGGATACATCAGGACTGCGGATGCGGTGCTGTCCTCAAATCCCGTCAGGACCGCGCCGAGCGCGCCGCGCCCGCGGTTCTTCACCGGTTGAATCGTGAAAACATCCTGCGGATAGGCTCGCACCACCGGCAGCGTGTTGTCAGTGTCCTTGTCGTAACAGATGAGCACGCGGCAGGGCGTCCGCACGTGGCGGCGGAACGAATCCAGCACGCGAACGATGTTTTCGCCCTCGTTGTAAACCGGAATAACAATGTCGAGTTCCGGATGTTTGTGGCCGCTTTGGCTCATTTGGAAGCGACAGACTGCCAAGAACCCGTCTCACACGCAAGGCGCGCAGCATCGAGAAGCACTTGTGCGCGCAGGCCGTCTTCCAGGTTGGGCACAATTTGTTTTCCGCCGAGAATCGCGTCCACAAACCGCGTGGCGATTCGGCTGGCGGGATAAACCCGGCCATCGGGATGCGCGTTGTCGCCGGGAGTTTCCACGGTCGTGAGTTGCGGCGAAGTTCGCGTGCCGAGGGAAAGCTTGAAACCGCGCGCGTAATCCTTCGTGGGATTATCGAGCACGAGCGTACCCGCATCGCCATAAACTTCCATCCGGTGTCCGTTTCCAAGAAAGGCGTCCGCAGCGACGGAAACCGTGCCGCCGAATCCCGCGGCAAACTCCGCCCAAACATCAACTCGCGCCTCCACTTCCGCTTTGGCCGGCGAGAGTCGCGCGGAAAGTTTTGTGATCGGCCCGAACAACCATTCGAGATAATAGAAAGTGTGGGAAACAAAGTTGTTCAACGTGCCGCCGCCATCCACAGCGCGCCTTTTCCAGCCCTGAGCTTGCGTGCCCTGGCTGTAGCTGTAGGTCTCCGCTCGCCATGTCAGCGCGATGTGACGAATCCGGCCACAAGCCGATGACTGGAGCAGTTCACGCGTTTTCTGCCACGCGGCAATTTCCGGGAAAATAAAATCCATCGCGTGAA
>SCTL01000190.1 GCA_004297495.1 Verrucomicrobiota bacterium | reverse complement strand
GCAGTGGCCGGGCGATCCGTATCTGAACGGCAAGGTGGAGGACTTCCGCATCTACAACGGCGCGTTGAGCGCGGCGCAAATCGCGGCGCTGTATGCTTTGACTCCCGTGGCTCCGGCGGCACCGGCGACGGTGACTGCCACGGCGGCGTCATCCACCGTAATCAATCTGTCCTGGACGCCGAGCAGCGGCGCGACCAATTACCTCGTGCAACGCTCGCTGACCAGCGGCGGACCTTACTCGGTCATCGCCTCCGGCATCACGACGACGAACTACACCGACACCGGCTTGAGCGGCAGCACGATTTATTATTACGTCATCGCGGCGGTGAACAGCGGCGGAGCGGGCACCAATTCGGCTGAAGCCAGTGCCACCACACTGACGCCGCCGCCGGCACCGACGGGCTTCACCGCGACCGGCGTTTATGGCGGACAGATTGTTTTGTCATGGTCGGCGAGCGCGGGCGCGACGAGCTACAACCTCAAGCGCTCCCTGCTTCCCGGCGGGCCCTACGTCACCTTGTTCTCATCGGTCCCCTCCACGACTTACACCAATACCGGCCTGATTCTCGGCGCGACCTATTACTATGTGGTCTCCGCCTCCAACGCGAACGGCGAAAGTCCGGACTCCGCGGAAGCGAATTCCATTGTGCCGATTCCCACCGTCATCTGGCAGGGCAACGTGAACACGAACTGGGACGTCAACACGACGACCAACTGGCTCTTCAGCGGCTCGCCCGGAACTTACACCGACGGCTCGGCGACGATCTTCAACGACACCGCCATCACCACCAACCTCAACCTCACCGCAAGCGTCGCGCCGTATTCGATGCTGTTCAGCAACTCCACGAAAAATTTCACCGTGAGTTCCGCCAACGGCTCGGGCATCGGCGGCGCGGCCACACTCACGAAATGGGGCAGCGGCTCGGTGACGTTGAACACCACGAACACCTTCACCGGCGACATGACGATCAACGTCGGCGCGGTCACGGTCGGTGGTGCGGGACTGCTCGGCGGCGGAAATTATTCCGGCAACATCGCCAATTACGGCACGATCAACTTCAACAGCAGCGCGCCGCAAACTTTGTCCGGCCAGATATCCCTGACCGGCGCGCTGGGCAAGAACGGCACTGGCACGCTGACCATTTCCGGCGCGAACACCTATTCCGGCAACACCACGCTCAACGGCGGGGCGACCATGCTGCAAAACTTCGGCGCGGTGAAATCCAGCTTCCTGCTCATCGGCAACACCAGCGGCTCGAACGCGGCGGTGTATCAGGCGGGCGGCAGCACGCTCGTGACGCCCGGCACGTCGCTCGGCGCGTTGCAAGTCGGCAGCGCGGTCGGCGGCTTCGGCTACTACAATCTGTCGGCGGGCACGCTTCAACTCGGCAGCGAAATGAACGTCGGCGGTTCGAGCGGCGGCGCGGGCACGTTCGGCCAGTTCGACATGAGCGGCGGCAACCTCGTCATGCCGAATTCCACGTCGTCGTATTTTCTCCCGAACCGTGGCGCGGCGGGTGAGGCGAGCGTGGTGAATTTTTCCGGCGGCACGGTCGCCATTTCCGGCGGCGGCACGCCGGCGGTGAACGGCGCGAATGGTTTCGCCGCAAACTGGTCGGGCAGCGGCACGGGTCAGACGAACACGACAACGGTCAGCGGCACGAGCAGCTTCCTCACGCCCAGCCTCAATGCCACGCTCAACGTCGGCGGCAACACCGCGAACGCCGCGAACCTGAACCTCAATGGCGGAACGTTCCAGGTGCGCTCCATCGTGACGGCCGCGGGCGCGTCGCGGCTCAACTTCAACGGCGGCACGCTCAAGGCAGGCAACACGAGCGGATTGTTCCTTCCGGCGGGCGCGCTGCAAAACACTTTCATCTACAGCGGCGGCGCGACGATTGATGACAACGGCCAGTCCATCGCCGTTGACCAAGCGTTGCTCGCGCCGACTGGCAACGGTGTCGCCACGATTCCCGTGACGAGTGGTGGCGCAGGTTACGTCGTGCCGCCGCGCGTCACGATCAGCGGCGGCGGCGGCAGCGGCGCGACGGCGCACGCGAGCATTTCCAACGGCGTCGTCACGGGAATCACGGTGACGAGTCGCGGCACGGGTTACACGAGCGCGCCGGCGGTGACACTTTCCGGCGGCGGTTATTCCGTCGCGGCTCTGCTCAGTGCGGCGACGATTTCCGCGAACACCAGCGGCGGCCTCACCAAACTCGGCACAGGCACGGTGACATTGAGCGGCACGAATACTTACACGGGCCCGACGATTGTTGGTGCCGGCACTTTGAAATTGGGCGGGCCGTTGCTCTATCTCTCGTTCGACAACACGAACGGCACGACCGTGGTCAACGGCGGCAGCGGCGGCGTGGCGTTGAATGGCACCTTGACCGGAGCGGGCGCGAACATCGTGAGCGGTGGTCGCTACGGCAAGGCGCTCGCCATCGGCACGAACGCGGTCAACACCAGCTACGTTTTCATCAACGATCCCGTCGTGAATTTCAACAACAGCGGCGCGTGGACGTGGGGTATGTGGCTCAAGTCCACGAACGCGGGCGGCGCGTATATGTATCAAGGCTCGGGCGGCTGGGTTTCGGGCAACACGAGTTTTTACCTGAACCCCGGCAGCAACGTCGCGGGCACGAAAGGCGGCGGCGTGCGTCACTCGCAAAACTGGCAGACCGGCACGACGAACTTGAACGACGGCAACTGGCACTTTGTCGCGATGACGTGCAACAACGGGACGAAAGTCTTCTACGTGGACGGCCTGGTAGACGCGTGGGCGGCAAATGCCTGGAGCGGCAGCGGCACGGGCAACCAGCTTTGGATCGGCGGCACGGCGGACACCGGCGACGGCAACGCGCCGCTCAACGGATTGATTGACGAGGTTTATGTTTATGCCCGCGCTTTGAGCCAGGCCGAGGTGACGAACCTGATGAACGGCATCACCGTGACCACCAGCCCGTCGCTACCATCGGCCACGGCGCTGACCGTCGCCTCGGGCGCGACGCTCGCGCTGAATGGTTCGTCGCAAACCGTCGGTTCGCTGGCGGGCGGAAATTCCGGCACCGTTCTGCTCGGCAACGGCACGAACGCAACCACGTTCACTTTCGGAAATTCTTCCAGCACAGTTTTTGCCGGAACAATCAGCGGCCCCGGTTCGGTGACGAAAGTCGGCAGCGGCACGACGACGATTTCCGGCGTGAACACTTACACTGGCAACACCGTCATCAGCAACGGCACGGTGAACTTCGGCCAGAGCGACAACTCGAACTATGTCGCCTCGCTCGGCCCGGTGCTGCAACTCACGTTCGACCAAATCGGTCGCACCACCATCGTCACCAACGAAGACGACGGCACGGTGACCACGAACACGGACAACGCCGTCGTCAACCTCGGCTCGGGCGGCGCGGCGATGGACGGCGTGTTGACCGGCGCGGGCGCAACAATTGTCGGCGGCGGTCGTTACGGAAACGCGTTGAGCTTGAACGGCGGTTCGTACCTTTACATTGACGACAAAGTCGCGCCGCTCGATTGCAATCCGACCGGCGCGAGCTGGACTTATTCGCTCTGGATCAAGACTACCACGGCAGGCGTGACGTTCGGCTATCAAGGCGACGGCACCTGGTCGGACAGCGCGACCACGTTTTATCTGAACAACAACAACGCCACGTCCGGCGGCACGAAAGCCGGCGGCGTTCGTTACGGCGACGCTTGGCTCACCGGCACGACGGCGCTCAACAACAACGCGTGGCACTTCGTCGCCATCACGGTGAGCGCGGGCATCAAGACGATTTACGTGGACGGAACTGTGAACGCCCAAACCGGCACGACCGGCTGGACGACGGCTGGCCCGGCCAGTGCGAACCAGTTTTGGATCGGCGCCAGCCCGGACACCGGCGATGGCGTCGTTTCAATGAACGGATTGGTTGACGAGGTTTATTTGTTCAACCGCGCGTTGAGCCAGAGTGAAATCCAGAATCTCAAATCCAACCAGACCGTCGTCGCGCTCGGCGTCACCACCGGCAAACTGCCCGCGACTTCACCCGTGAGTCTTGGCGCGCCCGCGACGCTCGACCTGACCGGCACGGCGCAAACCATCGCCTCGCTCTCCGACATCGCCGGCAGCGGCGGCGTGGTCACAAACTCCGCCGCAACTCCAGGCACGCTCACGCTCAACTCGGCGACGACGAACATTT
The DNA here is from genome assembly GCA_004297495.1 of Verrucomicrobiota bacterium. Classification (GTDB taxonomy): domain Bacteria; phylum Verrucomicrobiota; class Verrucomicrobiia; order Limisphaerales; family JADLHS01; genus SCTL01. Next base: position 1,863 of record SCTL01000190.1, on the reverse strand, counting down.
TCAGCGGTTCGATCCGCGGCAACATCGCCCTCGTGAAATCCGGCGCCGGCACGCAGTCATTTAACGGCGCGAACACCTTCAGTGGGAACACCACGGTCAACGCCGGCACGCTGGCCTTCGGTCAGGCCACGCTGCCCTCGAGCGGCACGGTGACGGTGGCGAGCGGCGCGGGCTTGAGTTTGAATTTCACGGAGACGAACCGGGTGGCGGGAATAATTTTGAACGGCGCAAGCCAGTCGCCGGGCCTCTACAGCGCCGGCAACAGCGCGCCCTACCTCGCCGGCGCAGGCAGTTTGCTGATCGGAACTCCAGTCGCCACGAACGCGACGAGCGTTTCGTTTGCACTCAGCGGCGGCGCGTTCACGTTGTCCTGGCCCGCCGACCACACGGGCTGGCGATTGCAGACTCAGACGAACAGTCTGAGTCCCACGAACTGGTTCACCGTCCCCGGTTCGACGGACACAAACCTGGTCATTGTCCCTGTCGTCACCACGAACTTCAGCGTCTTCTTCCGGCTCGTGTATCCGTGACCGGACGAACGCTTGGCTGCTGGCCTTGACCGGGTTTGCCATCCATCAAACCGAATTCAACCACGTCGCTAACTTGACCGCTTCCGTGCATCCGGCTATACACAATGCGCCATGAGCGATTGCGCCTCGATTTGGTTGGTCTCCTCTGCGTTCGAGCTCCCCAATATGTCACGCAGGCGTCACGCGGCCGAATCATGTTCCGGGTGAAACGCGTAATGAACGTTGATTTTATTGTGCAACGCCCCCATAGCTCAAATGGATAGAGCAGCGGTTTCCTAAACCGTTGATTCCCGTTCAATTCGGGATGGGGGTACCAAAACGCGGGTTTCTCGGCGATAATTCGGAGTTTTTTTGGCTGATTGCGACGCCATGAATAACTCCGTTGCCGGCATAGTCCATTGGTTCCAGACACGCAGCCGGCAATCAAGCCGGTTGCCAAAGTCCTAAAAATGAAAACCAGCCTTTTCCGAAAAGCCTGCGCAGCGCTCGTCCTCGCGATCGGCCCGATGATTGGCGGTTGCACCGGTCAGGATTCAAACGCAGCCACCCCCACTGCCGCCGTGACGAACGCAGGCCCGCCAACGTCCGCCGTGGCGGGGACAACTACTTCAACCACCGCCCAGGCCGAAGCAGGCGTGGTCGCGGGCGCGCCGCCCACCACCGCGCCGGAAGTGCCGTTCGCCGTCGAGCGTCCCCTGCCCTCCAACGTCCAGCCCGGCACCCCGCTCGCTGAAGTCGTCAAACTCGCCCAAGCGGGAGTTGATGAGGAAGTCATTCTCACGTTCGTGAGTAATTCCGGCAGCGCATTCGGCGTCGGCGCGGATGAAATTCTTTACCTCAACGACCTCGGCATGCCCAAGCCTGTCATCACCGCGATGATGGAACGCGACAAAGTTTTGAAAGCCACCTGGACTGCCGCGCAGCCCGCACCGGTGGTCACGTCAGTGCCCACGCAGTCCAATGCGGCCGTCGCCATGGTGGAGACGCCCGCGCCGGAACCGGCCGCGGCGGTGGCCGATGTGGATTACGATCAGTCGCTCGCTCCGTACGGAACGTGGATCGAAGTCGAAGATTACGGTCGTTGCTGGCAACCCTCGGTGGTCGTCATCAATCACGACTGGCGGCCTTACTGTGATCGCGGACGCTGGCTCTACACGGATGGCGGCTGGTATTGGCTCTCGGATTATTCGTGGGGCTCGGTCACGTTTCACTACGGGCGGTGGTTCAATCATGCGCGCTGGGGTTGGTGCTGGCAACCCGACAACATCTGGGCGCCGGCCTGGGTGACATGGCGCTATGACAACGCGTATTGCGGCTGGGCGCCGCTGCCGCC
>SCTL01000189.1 GCA_004297495.1 Verrucomicrobiota bacterium | reverse complement strand
CTCGCCCATCGGCGACAGCGCGCCCGTGCTGCTGGCGCTCGGGGGCAAAGTCGTGCTCGCCTCGCTCAACGGCGAACGCACACTTCCGATTGATGAATTCTTCGTGTCGTATCGCAAGACGGCACTGCAACCGGGCGAAGTGCTGAAAACGATTTTGGTTCCGCGCGGCGCTTCCAAACCTGAACTCACGCGCAAGTTCGCGTGGTTCAAAGTTTCCAAGCGTCGCGAGATGGACATCAGCACGGTGGCGGGCGCGTTCCTGGTGGATTTGGATCCGGCCAACGTCATCCGCCATGTTCGCCTCGGCTACGGCGGCGTGGCCGCGATGCCGGCGCGCGCGCAGAAAGCGGAAGCGGCGCTGCTCGGACAAACTTGGAGCAATGAAACCATTCAAAGTGTGCTGCCGATCCTGCGCACGGAGTTCACGCCCATCTCGGATGTGCGCGGTTCGGCGGAATATCGCGCCGGCCTCATCACCAGTTTGCTGGAGAAGTTTTTTACAGGCGAGCCGGAGCGCGGCGTTCACGCCGCTTCACCACTCGAACATCGAAGCGGCCTAAAGTCCGCGCTCCAGACTCCGCCGCACGAAAGCGCCCACAAGCACGTCACCGGCGAGGCGATTTACACGGACGATTTCGCCGCGCGCAAAAACATGCTCGAAGTCTGGCCCGTCTGCGCGCCGCACGCGCGGGCCAGGATTCTGAAGCGTGACGCTTCCGCCGCGAAAACCATGCCCGGCATTGCCGGCGTTTTTTTGGCGGAAGATGTCCCCGGCTTGAACGACGTCGGCGCGGTGCGGCAGGATGAAATCCTGCTCGCGGACAAGGAAGTATTTTATCACGGCCAGATCATCGCGCTCGTCGTCGGTGAAACGCAGGAAGCCTGTCGCAATGCCGCCGCGAAAATTTTGGTCGAGTATGAACCGCTGCCGCCGATCCTGACCATCGAGGACGCCATCGCGCAAAAAAGTTTTCACACCGAGCCGAATTTCATCCGGCGCGGCGACGTTCAAGGCGCGTTGAAAAATTCCCCGCAGACTTTGGAAGGTGAATTTTCCCTCGCCGGGCAGGAACATTTTTATCTGGAGATGCAAGCGGCGTGCGCGGAGCAGGGCGAGGACGGCTCGATGTTCGTGATGTCCTCGACGCAGCATCCGTCCGAAGTGCAACACATCGTCGCGCACTTGCTTCACGTGCCGGTGAATCACGTCGTCGTGCAAAGCCCGCGTATGGGTGGCGGTTTCGGCGGCAAGGAAACGCAGGCGGCGACCTTCGCGGCGCTCGCGGCGCTGGCGGCGGCGAAGACGAAACGCCCCGTGCGCGTGCGCGTGAACCGCGATCTCGACATGATGCTCACCGGCAAGCGTCATCCGTTTCGGGCGAAGTTCAAAGTCGGCTACAATTCCGACGGCGACTTGCTCGCGGCGAAGATCGAACTCATTTCCAACGGCGGCTGGTCGCTCGATCTTTCCATGCCGGTGACGGATCGCGCGGTGTTTCACTTGGACAACTCCTATTTCATCCCGGCGGCTGAGTTTTCCGGGCAAGTTGCGAAAACGAATCTGGCATCGAACACGGCGTTCCGCGGGTTCGGCGGACCGCAGGGAATGTTAGTCATCGAGGAAATCATTGATCGCATCGCGCGGCGGCTCGGCAAATCGCCGGAGGAAATCCGCGAGCGCAATCTTTATCGTGGCAAGGGTGAGACAAACACGACGCATTACGGGCAGGAGATCGAGGACAACCGGATTCAAACCGTCTGGCATGAATTGAAACAGTCGGCGGAGTTGGAACAGCGCCGCGCGGAAATCGCGAAATGGAATGCCGAAAATCCGCACTGCAAGCGCGGCCTCGCGATGACACCGGTGAAGTTTGGAATCTCTTTCACGCTCACGCATCTCAACCAGGCCGGCGCGTTGGTGCTGATCTATCAGGACGGCACGGTGCAAGTGAATCACGGCGCGACGGAAATGGGGCAGGGCGTACACACGAACATCGCGATGGTCGCGGCGAGGGAATTGGGAGTCTCGTTGGACAAGGTTCGCGTGATGCCGACGAGCACGGATAAAGTGCCGAACACGTCGGCCACGGCGGCGTCGTGCGGCACGGACCTCAACGGCATGGCCGTGAAGAATGCGTGCGACATTTTGCGGGAGCGGCTCGCGGCGGTCGCGGCCAAAATGCTTTCGGCCAAACTTGGGCGCGAAATTCCGCCAGCGAGGATTGCTTTCGCGAACGATTTTATTTTTGAAGCCGGCTCGCTCGTCGCGGAGAGCATTCGCATGAGCACGCACAATCCGGCGCTCATTGACGAGATCAGCCGGGGCGAGACCGCCATTCCCTTCGCCAAGGTGGTTCAGGCGGCTTACGTCCAGCGCATCGGCCTTTCCTCGACAGGATTTTATCGCACGCCGGAAATTCACTACGACCGCGCCAAGGGCCAGGGCAAGCCGTTTCATTATTTTGCCGTCGGCGCGGCGGTGACGGAAGTCGAGGTGGACGGCTTCACCGGGATGACGAAGATTTTGCGCACGGATATTTTGCACGACGCGGGCGATTCGATAAATCCCGCGATCAATCTCGGCCAGATCGAAGGCGGCTTTGTGCAAGGCGCGGGCTGGCTGACGTGCGAGGAACTGGTTTGGAATGACAAAGGTGTTTTGCTGACGCATTCGCCGGACACTTACAAGATTCCCGCCGTCGGCGACCGTCCGCTGGAGTTCAACGTGACATTGCTCCCGAACGCGACGCAGCCGAACACGATCCACGGCAGCAAAGCCGTCGGCGAACCGCCGCTCATGCTCGCCATCTCCGTACGCGAGGCGATTCGTGATGCGGTGGCGGCGTTCGGTTCGGGCCAAGGCGAAATT
>SCTL01000188.1 GCA_004297495.1 Verrucomicrobiota bacterium | reverse complement strand
CCGATCTCGAACTCAGGCCGAACACGACCTTCACGCCCGCTTTGCGCAAGACTTCCGGTCCGTGAAACTGCGCGTCGTAAGCGTCCGAATCCCGCGTCGGCTGCGTGAAGACGTGGCGATAGATCACCGGAATCTGATTCGTCGCGAGCAACTCGGGCGCGCGCCACGCGTCCAGCGCGCCGGCCAAAATGATTTTGCGATGATTCGTCACCGCCCACTTCACTGCGGATTGAATCTGCCGCTTCTCGTCGGCGTGGATCACGATGGGCAAATCGCCATTCACGTAAGGCAGCATCGCTTCCCACGCCGGGACGAGCTGAAACGGTTTGGTTTTCTCCGCCGAACCTTTCGCCTTCGCGTACGCCGCGGCCTCCTCGAAGAAATCCTCCAGCGCTTTGATTTTCTCCCGCCGCTCCTTGGCCTGCTCGTCGAGCGATTTCCATTTCTCCTTGTCCTTCGCGCGCTCCTTCGGCGTCGTGTCGAGTTGCATCGCGGGCCAGTAAACGTGCAAGCCGATCTGCCGTTTGTAAACCATCTGCTCCGTCGTCCAGCCGTCGAGCGCGACGAGTCCGGATTGTCCGGCCACGACTGCGCCGCGCGGCGTCGGCTCGAAATACGCCACGCCGTTCGCGCGCGCCACCGGCAGCAACTCGGAATCCGGATTCACCGCCAGCCACGATTGCACCTCGGGCGTGTATTCGCCGACCTCGCCGCCGTCGCGCGTCGCGCGGATCGCGCCGATCTCGTTCAGGCCCATGTCCGTGTCCAGCGCGATCATGCCGGGATAAAGATGCTGGCCTTTCAGATCAATCTTCTTGGCGTCCGCCGGAATCGGTGCGCGGGTCGTTGGCTGGCTCGCGTCATAGATGCCTTTGATTTTCCCGTCCTGAATGAGCACGTCTCCTTGCGCCATGGTCGCGCCGGAAACCGTGTGGACCGTTGCGCCGGTGAGCAAAAGAGTTTCCGCGCTAGCGAGTGAACAGATCAAAAGCAAGATCGCCAGCGTAGCCATGGGCGCGCTTGGCAATGTTTGTGTTACGCTCGCCCTCACCCCAGCCCTCTCCCCCGGGGAGAGGGAGGGCGATGACGCGGTGCGGGAAAGTTTGTTAGTCCGCTTTGCAATCGCCGATCGTTGGTTGTGCGCAGTGAGACGCGTCGAAAGAATCCGCGCTCCGAATTCAACCAGCAGCGTCGAACGATTCTCCCTCTCCTGGGGGAGAGGGCCGGGGTGAGGGCGGGCGTCAAACCATCCAGTCGGCTTTTGTGAACACGCCGCGTCCAACACCGACACTCGATTCGTAAATCGTAAATCGTAAATCGTAAATTTCATCGCCCACCTCCTTCATCAAGACAGCCGCGTTCCACGCCGTCGTATTGATGTTCCAACGCCACGCGGAAGAATGAGCCGTCTCCGCCGCCGCCCCCATCGCCTCCACCCCCGCCGCCGAGTTTCGCGAGCTTCTTCGCCTTGGCGATAAGTTCTTCGCGTTCCTTGGCCAGCGACGCGGCGCGTTGTTCCGCGAGCGAGCGATCAAAATATTTTTTCCCATCAATCCACGTCTGCAAAACCACGCTGCGCGAATCGAGCGGGTTGCCGGACCAGATCACGAAGTCCGCGTCCTTGCCCGGTTCGAGCGAGCCGACGCGCGCATCAATGTGCAGTTGCTTCGCCGGATTGATCGTCACGAACTTCAGCGCCTCGACCTCCGGTGTGCCGCCGAACTTCACCGACTTGGCCGCTTCGGTGTTCAGCCGGCGCGCGAGATCGGACGAATCGGAGTTGAACGACACCGTCACGCCGCGCTCGCGCATGATCGAGCCGGCGTACGGAATCGCGTCATAGACCTCGAACTTGTAGGCCCACCAATCCGCGAAGCACGACCCACCCGCGCCGTGCGCCGCGATTTCATCCGCGACTTTGTAGCCCTCGAGCACGTGCTGGAGCGTGGCGACCTTCACGCCGAAGCTTTCCATCGTGCGCAGGAACGCGAGGATTTCATCCTGCCGATAACTGTGGCAATGGATGAGCCGCTTGCCCTCGATGATTTCGCCGATGGCTTCGAGTTCGAGATTGCGGCGTAGTGGAACAGGCATCCTGCCTGTTTGGTTTGTCTGCGCGGCGCGCAGGCTGGAAGCCTGCGCCACTAGATACTGCTGCGCCGCCGTGAAGCGATTCGCGTGGAACGCCGGCACGCCCATGCGCGTCTGCGGGAAGCGCGTGGTGAACTTGTCGCCCCAGTTGGATTGCTTCACGTTTTCGCCGAGCGCGAACTTGATGCCCGGCGGCGCGTCCGCGAACTTCAACTCCTCCGGACTCGCGCCGTCGCGCAACTTGATGACCTGGTTCTGTCCGCCAATTGGATTCGCCGAGCCGTGGAGCAAATTCGCCGTGGTCAATCCATCGCCGAGTTGTTCGTAAAGATTTTTGGTTTCCGAATTCACCACGTCGCCGATGCGGCACATGGCGGTCGAGGGCAACGAAGATTCGTTCACCAACCCGAGAATCGCTGTGTGGCTGTGGCAATCAATCAGGCCGGGAGTGATGTGGAGATTTGTGCCACCGATCTCGGTGCTAGCGGGAAAACTGTGTGCGATTCTTCCGACCCGATGAATTCTCCCATTCGTCACATACAGGCTTGCCCCCTCCAACACTCCCTCTCCCGCGCAGGTCCAAACAGTTGCGCCAACCACCGCGATTCGATCAGGGAATTCGAGCTTGGCTGGCCCGCGCCCTTCCAGCGGCGAACGCGCCACGCGTTTCTTCTGAAGCTCCTTCAACTCCGCTTCCTTCTTTTCCTTTTCTGCCTTCGCCTTCGCTTCCTTGTCGCCGTTCTCCTTCGACTCGTCCTTCTTCGCCTCCTTCGCCGACTGCGCGTGGTAATTACGCCCGTCAATCCACACCTCGCGCACTTTCGCCTCGGGATCGAAGTAGCCCTTGCCGTCCACAATGGTCAGGTTCGCGATCTTGCCCGGCTCAATCGTGCCGAGTTGCTTCTCCACGCCGCAAAGTTTCGCTGGCACGGTCGTGAGTGCCGCGAGCGCGTCGTCCTCGGACAACCCGCGATCCAAAGCAAGCCGAAGATTTTTGCGGAACTCCTTTTTGTCACCCAAGCCGTAAGTCGTGAGTGCGACCTCGGCTTTCTGCTGCCGCAACACCGCCGCGTTTTCCGCCGCCCAATCCCACGCGCGCAATTGATCGAGCGTGGCCTGCTCCCAATCGTCCTCGCTTGGCCACTTCGGCAGCTTCGGAAAATTCAGGGGCACGATGAAGGTGAGTGGGGCAGGCATCCTGCCTGCCTGGTTCGTCGGTCCAGACAGGCTGGAAGCCTGTGCCACTAGGTCAGGCCGACGCCATTCCTGTCCGGACGACACGATGGCGAAATCCAGTTTCAACTCGCGCGCCACCCGCGCCGCGCGGTCCACCATCAGCGCGCTGCCCGGCTCGAACAACACGCGCTGTTTGCCATCGGCCGCCGCCGCGAGCGCTTCGAGTGACGGATCAAACTCGGGACGCGGACGACCCTGCGGATTCTTCAGCCAGTCCGCCTGATCGAGCGCGTAGTGTTGCGCGTCGAAGAAACTTTGCCGCACCGTCGCAATCGCGCCCATGAGTGAGCTTGGATAAGCCTTGTCTCCATCATCATCCTGCGTCTCGAAGGCGACGTGCTGAAACACATCCGGCTTCACGACGAGTTCGTTCGGGTCGGCCTCGGCCAGCAAAATCAGCGCGCTCGTGCCGCGCACGATCCCGCGTATCGGCGCGATGGCCGCCGTGGTGAAACCCAGTTCGCGCAACGGCTCAAGCGTCTTCTTGTCCGGCGAATAACCGCGCACCGCACGAAACTCCGGCGAAACTTTCGCCACGCCATAGCCCGGCCCGCGCTGGCCGATGTCCGTCTTCTGTCCCGGCGCGCCGAAAAAATTCACGCCGCCGGAGGCGAGCGTCGAAGAGTTGATCGGTTGGGTGTCGGTAGTGGAAACCGGCGCGTTGCTCGAACCGAGCGTGAGATACGGCTCGATGAACCCGGCGTAAATCGTCAACCCTTTCGCATCCCAAACGCGCGCATCAGCAGGCGGCGTGACGTTCGCACCGACGGCTTCGATGTAACCATCGCGAATCACAATCGTCGCCCCGTCGAGCGTTTCGCCGGGTTTGGTCACAACCTTGCCGCCGACCAGCGCGTGGACGCCGGGCGGCATCGGACGAAATCCGGGCGGAAGAAAATCCTTTGCGGCAACACGTCCCGACAGCGATCCCAGGCAGGCGGTGGCCAGGAGAATCCGGAGGAGGCGCTTCATCTGGTTCATGGTGAGCGAGATTATTTGCCGCCGCGGACCGATGCAAGCCGCGCCGGACGGAAAATTCGTTTCGACGTTCGCGGCGCGCCCGACTAAGTTTCCGCCGCATGTCCGCCGAAGCGCAACTCACTCCCATGATGGCGCAGTATCGCCGCATCAAAGGCGAACTGCCCAAAGACGCGCTCCTGTTGTTTCGGCTCGGCGATTTCTATGAGATGTTTTTCGAGGATGCGCAGGCTGGCTCTCAATTGCTGAACCTTTCGCTCACTGCGCGCAACGGTGTTCCGATGTGCGGTCTGCCGCATCACGCCGCCAACGGATACATTGCTCGTATCCTCAGGGCCGGGCGCAAGGTCGCCATCTGCGACCAGACCGAAGACGCGAAGCCCGGCAAACTCGTCAATCGCGAGGTCACACAAATTCTTTCGCCCGGCACGCACTTCGATGAGCGGATGCTGGTCGCCGAGAAAAACAACTTCCTCGCCGCCGTCTGCCAAACAGGAAAAAACTTCGGCCTCGCGCTGGTGGATTTGACCACCGGCGATTTCATGACGACCGAAGTCGAGACCGACGCCGCGTTGCTCACGGAACTGGAGCGGCTGCGCCCCGCCGAGATCGTGCATCCGATGGAAGCCACGGCCTTGCGCGACCTGCTTCGCAACTCCGGCTGGACCGTCAGCGCCTACGACGACTGGACCTTCGCGCCCGAGAC
>SCTL01000187.1 GCA_004297495.1 Verrucomicrobiota bacterium | reverse complement strand
GCCTGATCGAGGCGGCCCAGCGAATAGGGCGAGAGGAGCACCTGTCGTCCCGGCAACCAGGTGCCTGTGTCCGCGACGAGATAACGGATCGCCCAGTTTTGGTCGTCGAAGTAAAAATCCTTCACGTGGCCGATGTCGCCATCGGACGCGCCAAGCTTGTTCTCGTATAATTGTTCAATGCTTCGCAACATGAATTTGCCTTTCTCGTTTTCGTTTACTTTTCTTTTTGATCGCGGCGCGGCGCGCGGAAAGCCATCCAGAGGGTGGAAACCAAACCCGCGCCTTTAAGAACCGTTTGCGCCCAGGACGGCTTCGGGTCCGCTTCCACGGACTTGCCGCGCCGGAAAGCCGCGAGGCCCGCCACCAGCAGCGCCGCGGCTGAGGCAATCGAGCCGAAGGATCTGGCGCGGTCCGTGAGCGTGCGAACGCCCGCCGTCAGCGCGGTCATGTCCCCGACCAGTTGAGCGCGGTTGAGTTCACTTTCCGCAATCAAAAGTTGCTTCCGCGATTCGAGTGGCTTCATTCGAGGATGTTCTCCAAACAAGCACGGTCCTTTTTGAATTGATCGAGAGTGGCCGGAAGCGTTTTCCAGTCGCGCTGCAACGCGATGAAGCGCCGGTAAAGATAAACGGCGATCGCAACGTAAAGGCTGGTCAAGACGAGGAGCACCGCCACCGGTGAGAGTTGCCACAGCAAGACCACGAGGGCGACAGTCAGCGCGACTCCGGCCAGAAAGCCGAACACCGCCACGCCGAGGGCCAACAGGATGGCGTGCAGGAGGCGCTCACGCTCCTCCTGCACTTCCACCATCAACAATTCCAGACGGTTTTCGCCGATGGTCAATAACCGTCGCGCGAGATGCTTCGACGAAGCACCCAACTGCCCGAAGTTGTCGTTGGCGGTTTCCATGATGGGATCAATCGCCATTGCGTGAGCCCCGGCGGGCGACGAGATAACCGATGAGCGCCCCAACTCCAACGCCGATGGCGATGGCTTGATAGGGATGTTCCCGGACAACTTCGTCAGCGGCTTTCGCGCCTTCGACCGCTTTGTCGCGGACACAGCCCGCGATTTCCTTGCCGCGTTCCAGTGCGGCGGCGAGACGTTTGCGGGCTTCCCCGACTTTTTCTCCAGCTACATCGGCGGTGGCGGCCATCAACGCGCGCGCATCTTCGGCGAGCGTACCCATGGCGTCACTGACTGCTTGTGTTTGTTTTTCCATATTGATCGGTTCTTTCGTTTGTTTTGTTGGTTTGTTGAAAAATGTTCTTTCGCGGCAGGAACCGGCGCTGGTGCTCGCATCCGAGCGAACCCTTTGCGCCTTTCCTGCCGCGAACTCGTATTTGCTTTCAATTAAATGGTTTTGCACCTGGCCATCATTGCGAGTGGCGCAGGTGACAAGCCCCACAAAACTATTCCTTGGGATTGTTCCCGTGCTCTTTGTCTTTTTCCTCCGGATTCGCTCCGTGCTTTTCACTCGCGGCCGGTTTCTCATTGGCGGGCGGTTGCACTTTCTTGTCGGCGGGCCTGGATTCAGGTTTGGCCGAAGGCTTGGATTCGGGTCTGGCCTCGGGCCTGACCGCAGGTTTGTTCTCAGGCTTGGATTCCGGTCTGGCCTCGGGCCTGGGCGCTGGCTTGGACTCTTCCGCGGCGGGAACAGATTTGCGGGTCTCGCTCTGCCCTCTGTTTTCCCTCGGCGCGGGTGCAGCGGTCTCATGCTTGGGCTCGGGTTTTGATTCCGGAGCGGTGGGTGCGGGCTTATGTTTCTCGCTCTGCCCTTTGTTCTCCTTCGGCCCGGGTGCGGGAGTCTCATGCTTGATCTCGGGTTTTGATTCCGGAGCGGAAGTTGTGGGTTTCTGTTTCTCACTCTGCCCTTTGTTCTCCTTCGGGGCGGGTGCGACAGACTCGGGTACTGTCACGGCTGGTTTCTGAACCTGCGGTGACACTGGCGCGGCACCAGTTTTCTTTTCCGGAGTTACCGCTTCGCTGACAGCCGTCGTCGGAACTTTCTTCTCGCTCGTCGCTGCCGTTGCCTTTTGCCTGCTGATGGCCGCGGCTTCATGTTTGTGTCGCAGTTCCTGAACCGGGACCGCCTCGACTTTTCGTCCACTGGCTTTTTCGATGACGGTGGTGGCCGGACCTTCGTTGATCACAGTGTTGTTCACGATTTTGGTGTTCGTGATGACGGTGGTCTTATTGATGATCGTAGTATTATTGACGACCACCGTCGTGGGGCGGACTGGTTCCAAGAACCGGCCCTGCTCCACAAAAACAAATGCCCGTGGCGAGATGAGGGACACGTTGAATCCCACGTAACCACTCGCCGAAATTCTTACGGACGGTTGCAACGGCGCCCAGCCGACGTAGCCGCCGCCTTCATGCCAGGAAACCCAAGCCGGCGCCCATTGGACTTGCGGCACCCAATACCAGCCGTATTGCTCGGTGAAATCCCAGCGACCATAATGATACGTGGCCCAGCCCCACGGCTCATCGCTGACCCAATACCAGCCGGCATCGGTGCGTTGCCAGTAACCGTCACAGTAAGGTCGCCAACCCGCCTCGACGTGGGCCGGTCGCCAGCAGCGACCGTAGGAGCCGACGACGACCCATTCCCCGTGCGAAGCGAGCGGCTCATAAAAATCACTCTCGACGTGAATCTCCACCGATGGCAGCGGCACACTTATGCCTACCGATACCGACGGTTGTCCGTAGGTTGTGTTTCCTGGCAGCGCACTGCACAGCACGATTCCAATCATGCCGATCAAGCGTTTGGTTTTGTTCATAGGATTCTCTTTCTGCGGTTTGGCGTTGGCTGACCTTCCACTGGCGTAAGAATTCTTGTTGTGCATGACTAATCCTGTCCCTTCTTGCCATGCTTGTTGCCTTGGTCGTGGTCTTCATCGTGGCCTTCCTTGCTGCCGCCCTTGTTGCCGCCCTTGTTGCCGTGACTCCAGCCCGGCGGTGTCCAATTTTTTGGATACGTTTGGACAACCGTTGCGTGATGAACCGCTGGGGCGTCGTGAAAGTCCACGCTGACCGACGGCGAGGCGAACAGAACGTCAACCGAGACATGTGGCGGCGCCGTTCGTGTCACCCACGAGGAGCCGTCCTGATAGATGTATTGCCGTCGGTTGCTGCTATAATAGACCTGGTAACCGGGGTAATAAACGTAGTCGTCCTGAACCACGATCCCCGCATCCACATACACCGTCGGAGCGGGCGCATAGATTCTCGCATGACCCCGGCCGTCCGCGTAGCCAACGCATCCGGTCAGCACGCCTAAGAGTGCGGTGCTGAACGCAAATCCAATTTTTGATTGTTTCGTTCTATTCATATAATTCTCCTTCTCTGGTGGTTGATCTGTGTTTACGAATTTGGTTTTCAAAATAATTTTTCCGTTTTGCGGGTGTTGATGCGCACACGATTCACACCAACACCCGCCATCCGCTCATTCGAGCAGGACATTCGGTTGAACTCGCGGAGGGATCGTCCATTGGCCGCCTTCAAAAACGGGTGACGAACGCCCGGTAAAAGCGTTGCGGCACGGTTGCCAATACGTTGGTGTTGGTAAAGGTCCACGGGCTGGTAGCCGGGGTATTCGTGGCCAGCGTCGTCCAGTTCGTGAGCGAAAGGTTCGAACTGGATTGCAGCGTCACGAGAAAGAACGGCGTGGTGGTGAGGACGACGGTTATGGAATCGGTGCCCGTTCGGGAGATGCTGGTGAACACTGGGGCTTTCGGCGTCGGCAGTTCGCCGACATCGCCGTTGAACGTGACCCCGGCAGCGGTCGCCAATGCCCGGCCGTCCATCGCGCTGGTGGTATTCATGGTGATGGCTTGATCAGCCATGATGGTCCCCTTGAACACGGAGAACGTTCCAATCGTCGCGGACGTGCCGACCTGCCAGAAAATGTTCCTGGCCTGTGCGCCGCCAGCCAGAATGACCTGAACCGAGGTGCCCACTTGAAGATCAGTGGCAATCTGGAAGATCCAGACGTCATCCGGGCCACCGGTGAGCGTGACGTCCGATCCCGTGATCGAAGCCGTGCCCGTGAACTTGTAAAGTCCGGGGACGAGGCTCATCCCGCCGATGTTCCCGGCTCCGGGATTCAGAAACGGCCCCGTAGGCGCCGGTGATCGTCCGGCCGCGTCGTTGAACGCCGTGGTCAAATCGCCCTTCGCGGCGAGCAACCGGTCAGGATCCATTACCGAACCAACCGGCCCAGCGGCATCCACCGCATAGATGATCCCGTTGACCTGAGATTGGGTCAGGTGGATGGCCGTCCCGGAGATCGGACTCGCGCCGACATCGCCATTAATATGGCCCCCGCCTGTGGTCGTGATCGCGGCCCCGGAAAGGATCGTGAAGTGGGCCGCCGATCCTAAATCAACTGGCGTTGGACCTGCCGCCAGCGCCGTCCTAGGCGGGGCTAGAAAAGCCACCGCAAGGCCAATGCTCACTCCCCAGGCATTAAAAGTTTTGTTCTTACTCGCAGATGTGTTTTTCATCAAATTTCTTTCGGCTGTGCTGGCTGTTTGAATCGCCGCTTCAAGGCGCGATTTTGTCGCTCACCCACTGGCGGGCCTGGTTGAACCCGTCCTTCAATTCGTTATAGGCCTTCTTGGAGCCGGTCTTCACGCTTTCCCACGTGGACTCGGTGGCGTTCTTGGCCTCGTCGAGTTGCTTGTTCAACTGATTCGCCTTCTCACGCAGCGCCTGCAATTTGGGATTGGCTTCGGCTTTGACCGTGTCGCTGGACTTTTCGATTTTGACGGCGAGCTGGTCCAGATCCTTGTTGATCTCGGTCAACTGGCTTTGCATTTTTTCGACGAACTCAGCTTTTTGCGCGTAGGTGTAATCCTTCATGTCCTGCGCGGCAGCGGCGGTCTTTTCCTGGACCTTGTCGAGTTGTTGCGAGGTGGTCTCCGTTTTATCGCAGCCCACGGTGACTGCGGCGACGGAGAGGAAGGTGAGAAGCAAGGTTGTGTGTTTCATTATTGTGTTTTCGGTTGGGTTTCGAGTTGGCAGTTGTGTTTACAAATTTTGCGGATGCTCGCTGACGACTGGCCCGTGCAAATGTGGGGAGAGTTCAAACCCATCAATTTCCAGACGCCGCGCCGCCAGACCGGAACGGGAGTTGGCAGCGGCAGCCATGACGAATGCCTCCGGATACAGTCTTGCCAGTGACGCCGCAGTGTTCTCTTTGT
>SCTL01000186.1 GCA_004297495.1 Verrucomicrobiota bacterium | reverse complement strand
GCACGAAATGCACCGTCATCGTGCGGCGGAAACATTGGCGCAACACGTTCGTCGTGCTCGCAATGACGGTGGATTTGCCCGCGCCATCCGGGCCGAGAAACGCGACGGTCAATCCGGTGGGGTTGCAGACGCGGTGGACGATGCGGCGGAATTCCTGCCAGCGTTGCGCGGCGGTGTAGCGATTGCGCGCGTGCATCGTGCGGCCAAGTTCCTTCCATTCTTCGGCGGATTTGTTCCACCAATCGGTCGCGCGGCCGGCTTCCGGGCCGAAGACGCGGGTGAATAATTCCTGCGAACGCTCCGGCTCTTGCTCGAAAAGTTTCCGCAGCCGCTCGACGTAGGGCGCGTGCTCCTTGAACTTGGCGAACACTTTCACCCACGTGTAGATGAACTCGGACGACGTGCACGGGATGAAGAAATCTTTGAAGCGTTGACGGCCAGCCAGCAAATCCTCGTCGTGCAGAAAAAAGCAGCGGTTGCGGATGTAATGCGAGGTGACGTCAAGCATCAGCGTCTCGCCGGGCGATTGCGGGTTCACAAACACGGACGAGAACGCGCAGGTCTCGTGCTCCATGCGTTGCACGATGAGCCAGCCGCATTTTTGGGCGACGGCGCGCTCGGCTTCGGGAATTTCATGGCGACGGTTATCCGCCACGGCGTAATCCACGTCGGAGCGAAACTTGTCGGGGTAATCCTGATACGAGTGCAGCACCACGTAGGGAATTTCGCGTCGCTCCAGTTCGCGGAAGAAGTGCGTGAAGATGTCCGAGGTGGTCATGCGGACGCGGGTTTGTCGAGCAGGCGCAGCAAAGTGCGCTTGCCTTGATAGACGCGGCAGAGCGAATCAAGAATCCACTCACGCTGAAGCGCGGGCCGTCCGATGAGTTGCAGATGTTCGCGCTGAACGCGCAGACGCTCCTCGCGGCGACGCCCGGTTTGCACCGCGCTGGCGTTCGCGCCGTGCCAGCGAAACGCGGCGAGCGGCTCGGGCAGATACGCGAAGCGATAGCCGAGCCGGCTCAGGCGCACGTAGTATTCAAAATCCATGCAGATGCGGTAATCAATGTTCAGCAGGTGACCGGCCTCGATGATTTTGCGCCGCAGAAACGTGGCCGTGCTCTGAATGTAACAGCCGTAGTAGAGCAGCACGTTGAAATCAAAACGGTGCTCGTGTTTGCGGCGGATGACTTCCTTGCGCTCATTCACGAACACCGAATCGCCGTAGATGATGTCGGCCTCGGGATTTTTCGCGGCAAACTCCGCGACCTTGGCGAGCGCGCCGGGAAAAAGATAATCGTCGGTGTTGAGCCACATGACCCAGTCGCCGGTCGCTTTGAGAAAGCCGCGATTGATGCCGTCGCTCATGCCCTTGTCCTTCTCGACGGTCACGTTGAGATGCGGAAATTCCTTGAGTACGGCGAGCGATTCATCAGTGGAACAGGAATCCTGCACGATGTGCTCCCACTCGACGCCCGATTGCGCGCGCACGCTCTCGACGCAATCGCGCACGAAGCGGCCTTGATTGTAGCTGGCGGTGACGATGGAAAACTTCACGGCAGCAATGGGGAAACATTCAACATCCAACCTTCAACATTCAACACAGAACGGCCACAACTCGCGTCCTTGGATGTTGAGCGTTGAATGTTGAATGTTGAATGTTCTCTTTTCACTTGGCTATTTCGCCGGCCTGAACCGCTGCGCGATCGGAATCCGCCGGCCCATGCCGAAGGCGCGCGGGGAAACTTTCAGGCCGGGCGCGGCCTGGCGGCGTTTGTATTCGCTGAACGTGACTTTGTTGATCACGTCGTTCACCACGGCGGCGTCGAAACCTTGCGCGACAATCTCCACCTTGCTCAAGTTGCGCACCACGTAAGCTTCGAGAATCGCGTCGAGTATTTCGTAAGGCGGTAATGAGTCTTGATCCTTTTGATTCGGACGCAACTCGGCACTCGGCGGTTTCGTGATCGAATCGGTTGGAATGATCACACGGGCGCGGTTTACCCAGCGCGACATTTTGTAAATGTCCGTCTTGAAAACATCGGCGATGACCGCGAGCGCGCCGCACATGTCGCCGTAAAGCGTGCAATAGCCGACCGCCATCTCGGATTTGTTGCCGGTGGTGAGCACGAGCGAGCCGAACTTGTTCGAGAGCGCCATGAGCGTGGCGCCGCGCAATCGCGATTGGATGTTTTCCTCGGCTTCGTTCGGCTTCGTGCCGGAAAACATTTTCACCAACTGGCCCTCCATGGCGTTGAACGTCGGCTCAATCGGAATCACTTCGTAACGAATGCCGAGGTTCTTCGCGAGTTGCTCGGCATCGGTGAGACTGCCCTGGCTCGAATAACGCGCGGGCATGGAGACGCCGAGCACTCTGTCCGCGCCGAGCGCATCCACGGCGAGAACGGCGGTGAGCGCGGAATCAATCCCGCCGGACAGTCCGAGCACGACGGATTTGAATCCGCATTTCTGCACGTAATCACGAATGCCGAGCGAGAGGGCGCGAAAGAGATTTTCCTCGGGCGAAACATCGAGCGCGCCCCTCACCCCGTCCCTCTCCCCATCAGATGGGGAGAGGGTGGCCGCA
>SCTL01000185.1 GCA_004297495.1 Verrucomicrobiota bacterium | reverse complement strand
TCGGCGGCATCGGCATCATGAACATCATGCTAGCGAGCGTGACCGAACGCACCCGCGAGATCGGCATCCGCCGCGCGCTCGGCGCGCGCCGCCGCGACATCATCATTCAGTTCCTCGTCGAAACCGTGATCCTTTCCGGCGCGGGCGGTGTGCTCGGCGTCATGCTCGGCGTCATTATTCCGTTCGTCGTCTCGCACACGGCGGGCATGAGAACCATCATCACGTTCTGGTCGCCGTTCCTGGCGTTCTCAATTTCCGCGCTGGTCGGAGTGGTGTTCGGGATTTACCCGGCCATTCGCGCAGCGGAAATGGACCCGGTGGAAGCACTGCGCCACGAGTAGTTCTCTCTTAATCTCACTCGTATATCCCGGAGCGCGGCTGTGTCCGCAGGACCAGCCGCAGCAACAATGAGAGCAACGGGTGGTGGTGAAATGCTGCGGCTGGCTCTGCGAGCACAGCCGCGCCCCTTCCGAAACCGAATTGACTAACCCCGCCCTGCCCCGCAGATTTCCCCTCGAACTATGAAAGCCTCGGCCTTGGCCAAACGAGCGGATACTTTGTTGTCACCGCGCCCCTCGCGCTTTACCGCCCCCACGTCGGTGGACGCGATCATGGTCGAAGAACGCGCCGCCGCGTTCACCAAGCGCAGCATCAAGACCAGCGCCAAACTCGCCGGACTCAAAATGGTCGTGAGCATGTGCGACCTCACCACGCTCGAAGGCAAAGACACGCCGGGCAAAGTCGCCTATCTCTGTCGCAAGGCGCTTCAGCCCATCGAGGCGAAATACGACGTGCCGAGCTGCGCCGCCGTGTGCGTTTATCCGAACATGGTGAAATACGCGCGCAAATTTCTCGGCGACGTTTCGCCCGTGAACATCGCCGCCGTCGCCACCGGTTTTCCCAGCGGCCAATATCCCTTGCGCACCAAGCTCGAAGAAGTCCGCCGCACCGTGGCCGATGGCGCGGATGAAATTGACATGGTCATTGACCGCTGCGCCTTCCTCGCCGGCGACCACGCGAAAGTGTTCGACGAAATCGCCGCGACGAAGGAAGCCTGCGGCCCGGTGCATCTGAAGGTCATTCTCGAAACCGGCGAACTCGTCACCTACGACAATGTCCGCCTCGCCAGCGAAATCGCCATGCAAGCCGGCGGCGATTTCATCAAGACCAGCACCGGCAAAGTTTCGCCTGCTGCCACCATGCCCGTCACGCTCGTGATGCTGGAGGCCATCCGCGATTACTTTTTCGCCACCGGCATCCGCATCGGCATGAAGCCCGCCGGCGGCATCCGCACGTCCAAGCAGGCGCTCGCCTACCTTGTGATGGTCAAGGAAACCCTCGGCGACGACTGGCTCAACCCGCAGATGTTCCGCTTTGGCGCGAGCACGCTGGTCAATGACGTGCTCATGCAAATCGCCAAGCAGGTGGATGGAAATTATCAAGGCTCGGATTACTTCTCGCTGCCTTGACGTTCAATATTCCCTCGCCGCTCGAAATTCATTCCCGCACCGTCTTCAATCCCGTGCGGATGATGCGCTCGATGAGTTGCGGGTAGGCGAGACCGGACTTGAGCGCGGATTGCGCGAAGTCTTCGTCGGCGGCGAGGATGGGATTCGGGTTGGCTTCGATGAAATAAATCTCGTTGGCCGGCGTGACGCGCAGGTCCACGCGCGCGTAGCCGTCAATGGTCAGCAGCCGGTAGATGCGTTTGCAGGTTTGCACGATGTCCCTGGCGAGCGCGGGATCGAGCGCTTCGGCGAACCGGTTTTGCAGCCCCCAGCGTTTGCGATATTCCTCATCCCACTTGGCGCGATAGGTCGCGATCTTCGGTTCGTCCGGCGGGACTTCCTTGAACACCAGTTCGCGGATGGGGAACACGTCGAGCTTGTGATTGCCAAGCACGCTCACGTAAAGCTCACGCCCGGCGATGTATTCCTCCGCGATGACATCGCAGTCGTGCGACGTGTGGATGAACTGGACGCGTTCCTTGAATTGCTCGTCCGTCTCCACGAACGACGCCTGCGAGATGCCGTAGCTCGCTTCTTCTTTCAGCGGCTTGACTAGGATGGGGAACTTGAGTCGCGCGGGGCGGGCGCAGCGTTTGCCGCGCGCGATGACGGTGAACTCGGGCACGTGGATGCGGTGGTAGCCGAGAATTTTTTTGGAGATGGCCTTGTGTTTGCAGAGCGTGAGGCCGGTCGAGCCGCAGCCGGTGAACGGCACGCCGTGCATCTCGAGGAACGAGGCGATGTTCTGGTCGAAGGCGCGGTTGTTTTTGAATTGATCAGCGAGATTGAAGATGAGGTCGGGCTGGAAGCTGTCGAGTTTCTGGCGCAGCAGATTGAGATCATCGAAGATCGCGAGGTGTTCGGTGGTGTGGCCGAGTTCGCCGAGCGCGGCGAGGACGTTGGCCTCGGTCTTCCAATCTTCCGTCTTCAATTCCTTGCTCAGGTCCTGATCAATCGTCGTCGGCGCGATCGCGTCGAACAGGGCGAGGATTTTGAGTTTTCGTTTCACAAGATAGGGCGCGCTTGCTGCAGCCCCTCACCCCATCCCTCTCCCCCATCCGATGGGGAGAGGGTGGCTGAAAGCCGGGTGAGGGGTTGTTTTGATCAGGATGGTTCTCATCACGATAAGTTACTTCGTGCGCTTGAACTTGCCGGTGAACAGGTGGTTCATCACGAGCGTGGTGATGTAAGCCGACACCTGGAGATTTTGCTTCGGGTCGTAGGCTTTGAGATGGAGACCCAGTTGATCGCAGCGGGCGATCAGCCGCGCGAGCAGCTTGTTGACGCGATACTTGTTCTCGTTCGTCCACTGGCAGACGGCGTTCTCCAACTCGCGCCGATGGCGGCGCAGATAGAACGACGCCTTCACGCGGCCTTCGATGTCCGCGCCCGCGTCGAAGAGTTGCCGCAGGTCGTTGTCGTAAAAATCCGGGAACGAATCTTCATACTCTTTCCGCTTCTTCGCGTAGTAGGTCTTGAGCTTTACGTTGAGGCAATCGTAATCCGCGACCTGATATTCCGGCATCGGCATCGGCAGCTTGCCGGCGAGCGAGCGCATCAACTCATCCACGTATTCCAGCTTTTGCAGCGCCTTCCAGCCTTTGTAGCGCGCCCACCAATCGAATCCCGGCGTCAACCAAACGGCGAACGTCTCCGCGAAATCTTCGTCGGGATGCGACTGCGCATACCAGTCATCGAGATGCACGACGAAGCTGCGGCTGTAAGGGCGCGGACGATAAAACGAGGGCGTTTCGTCATTGGAAGATTTGCCGAACGTCTGCTGCCATTTGCGTTTACGCACGAAGGGATACGCGTAGGCGTAAGCGTGCGCAGCCTCGTGCCGGATGAGTTTCATGAACCACTCGGGCGTTTCACCTTCAACTTCGAGAATGATTTTCTTTTCCAGCTGCCGGAGACGGTCGTGCGTGAGAAAAAATGGAACAAAGATCGCCGGAATGCCGACAGGCACAAACCATTCGTCGCCGATATGGCAGGGCGGATGGAACGACAAACCTTTTTGCGACAGCTCGTCGTAGAGTTGCTGGATCAGCGGCTGGAGTTTTGACCCGGCGAGCTGGAGGCCGAGCTGGGAGATTTTCTTCTCCAGCAATTCCTCATCGCCAAGGCTGCTCCAGTCCGGGGAATTCATGGGCGGAGAGTAGCCGCGCGTGGATGTCGCCACAAGCCCTGCCCCGAATCCTCCGCTTGTTACGGCCCGCTCTTCTGATATTCTCCACGGCTCTGTTGTGAGCATAGCCAACGAAATCCAAAAGCGGCGCACGTTCGCCATCATCTCGCATCCGGACGCGGGCAAAACCACGTTGACGGAAAAGCTGCTGCTTTACGGCGGCGCGGTGCAACTCGCGGGCTCGGTCACCGCGCGCAAAAACCAGCGCGCCACCACGTCCGACTGGATGGAACTGGAGAAGAAACGCGGCATCTCGATCAGCTCGACCGTTCTGCAATTCGATTACGACGGCTACCGCCTCAACCTTCTCGACACGCCGGGCCACAAGGATTTTTCCGAAGACACTTATCGCGTGCTCACCGCCGTGGACGCGGTCGTGATGGTGATTGATTCCGCGAAAGGCATCGAGCCGCAGACGCGAAAACTTTTCGAGGTCTGCCGGCAGCGCGGCGTGCCGATCTTCACGTTCATGAACAAGTGCGACCGCCCGATGAAAGACCCGCTCGCGCTGCTCGATGAACTGGAGCGCGTGCTCGGCATCGGAGCGTTTCCAGTGAACTGGCCCATCGGCGACGGCTTTGATTTTCGCGGCGTGTTCGACCGGCAGACGAGCCAGATGCACCTCTTCGAGCGCACGGTCGGCGGCAAATTCCGCGCGCCAGTTTCCGTCGGCGGCGTGGACGATCCGGCGGTTCGCGGCCAACTCGACGACACGACGTTCAATCGGACCGTGGAAGAACTCCAGATGCTCGAAACCGCCGGCGAAGTCTTCGACGATGCCGCCGTGCTCGCGGGCAAAAGCACGCCGGTATTCTTCGGCAGCGCGAGCAATAATTTCGGCGTGCAGCTTTTGCTCGATGGATTTCTGAAACACGCGCCCGCCCCAAAGTCGCGCGTGATGGGCGGCATCGAGATCGCGCCGGAGAATCCAGAGTTCTCCGGTTTCATTTTCAAAATTCAGGCGAACATGGACCCGAAGCATCGCGACCGCATCGCGTTCGTCCGCGTGTGCTCGGGCAAATTCGAGCGCGACATGACCGTGCATCACTCGCGCTCGGAGAAAAAAGTCCGCCTCTCCAGCTCGCACAAACTTTTCGGCAACGAACGCGAGACGGTGGACGAGGCGTGGCCCGGAGATGTCATCGGCCTCGTGGGCCACGACAGCTTCGGCATCGGCGACACGCTCACGACCGATCCAAAAATTCTCTACAAAGAAATCCCGCGCTTCACGCCCGAAGCCTTCGCGCACCTGCACAATCCGAACACGGCGAAGTATAAACAATTCCGCCAGGGCCTCGATCAGCTTTTGCAGGAAGGCGTGATTCAGGCGCTTTATCTGCGCAACTCGTCCATCAAAACGCCGCTGCTCGCCGCCGTCGGCCCGCTGCAATTCGAGGTCGTGCAATTCCGGCTCGAAAGCGAATACGGTGCCGAGTCGCGTCTCGAATCCGCGCCGTGGACCGTTGTGCGCTGGCTGCCGACGGATATGAAGGAGGACGATCTCGACGCGCTCTCGCTGCCCACCGGCGCGCGCGTGGCTTACGACCTCGGCAAGAATCCCGTCGTGCTGTTCCAAAACGATTGGTCGGCGAACTATTTCAGCGAGACGAACAAACTCGTCCCGCTCTCCGCGTTGCCGGTGCAGACGGCGAGGGAGTGACGCGCCCTACCAATTCACTTCGCGCCTTTGCGTCTTTGAGTTGAATTCGAGCCACCGGGGGTTTGAGGTGGGCGCTCCGCGCCCACGCCAGCCAAAAACAAAACGGCCAAGGCTTAGCTCCCGGAAAAATCCAGGCTGAACACACCCCGCGCTCCGTGAGAGGCACGGGTGTTGTTTTGAAGCGAAGAGGAAAGTCGTCGAACGTCCGATGAACAACGAATTCCTCACGGTTCCAATATTAATCTGGCAGTTATTGCGAACGGACGCGGTAGAAACGGTTTGGATAATTTGTCCAATCCACATCGCTAAAATAAAATGAATCGCCGGCAAGGGTATTCGTTCGGATCGAGGTCCAAAAAGAATTGGACAGATTCGTACCGCCTTCCACCACCACGTTCATACCGTTGGCCCAGAGTATCACAAACCCAAACCGATTAGAGCGTATGCCGAAACTAGTATCACTCGTAATGGCTTTAGGCCTCCACAACGCGGTCGGACGCCCACCGAATGTTCCACTCCATCCCGTGGTTCCGGGCAGGTAATACACAATCACCTTGTAGTCATAGTCGAAGGCGCCTCCGACGATGCTTGGTGCGTTACCCCGGAAATATACACCGCTCAAGTTGAAACAAGACGACAATCCCAAAGTTCCTATGTTGGTCACACTGCTCGGCAAGATCGCGGTGACCAAGCTGCTGCACCCGCCAAACACTTCGTAACCGAGGTTAGTGACACTGTCAGCAATCACGACAGTAGTCAGGTTGGTGCAATAGGAGAACGCAGAACTTCCAATGCTAAGAACATTCCCAGGGAGCGTGATGCCCGCTAGACTCTTGCAGCCATAAAACGCCGAGTTGCCGATGTTAGTAATGCCGCTGCCGAGAACGATGTTGGTGAGGTTGACGCAGTCTCGGAATGTGGATTCGCCAAGGCGGGTCACGCCATTGCCAAGCGTGACACTGGCTAGGCGGGAGCAAGAAGCGAAAGCGAGGATTCCCAAGTTGGTAACACTGTTGGGGACTGAGATGTTGGTCAGTCCCGCGCAATTCCGAAACGCCATATCCCCGATGCTGCTGATGCTGCCGGGGATCGTTAAACCGGCCAGATTGGTGCAACCATAAAAAAGCGAATCTGCAATCACACGTACTCCGCTTGGGATCGTAACGTTGGTCAGGTTCGTGCAAGTCGAGAACGCCCCGGATCCAATCCTTGTCACACTGCCTGGGATAGCAATTCCGGGCAGACTCGCACAGAAACCAAAGGCACCATTCCCGATATTTGTTACAGTATCTGGAATCGTGATGTTGGTCAGGCTAACACAGGAACTGAAGATACCGTTGGCGATGCTGCTGATGCTGTTTGGGATTGCGATGCTGGCCAACCTGCTGCATCCATAAAACGCGCTTTCCCCGATGCTGATGACGCTGTTCGGAATTATCACGTTGGTGAGGCTGGTGCAGGATGAGAACGCACTGTAACCAATGTTGGTGACAGTGTTGGGGATGGTGTAGTTGCCCGCCCTACCGCCCGGACATTGGATGAGCAAATCCTGGTTCTTGTTCAGTAGCACTCCTTGGACGCTTAAATAATTGGAATTGAGTTGTCCCACATTTATCGCGGTCAAGTTAGTACTGTCGGCGAAAGCAAGGATACCAATGTTGGTAACAGTATCGGGAATCGTGAGGCTGCCCAGGCTGTTACAGGAATTAAAAGCTCTCCCGTCAATAAGGGTGACACTGTTTGGAACTGTAACGCTGGTCAGGTTGCCACAGTCAGCAAATGCTGCGTTGTAGATTTCGATGACGCTATTGGGTATGATGTACGCTCCGGCTCGCGCTCTGGGACACAGGACGAGGCGAGCTTGGTTTTTGTCGAATACGACGCCGTCCAAGCTGCTGTAGAAAGTGTTGCTCGCACTGACCGTTATAGCAGCGAGGCTTCGGCAGCTATGGAACGCTCCGTTTTCCAAGGAAGGGTAAGTAACGCTGCTCCCGACTGTGGCGTTGGTCAGGCTAGAACAGTAAGCAAATGCGCCCAAACCAACACTCGTCACAGTGTTTGGGATCGTGATACTGGTGAGTGTGTTTTTGTTTTGGAAAGCGTAGTCCCCAATGGCATCTACTGGCAGG
>SCTL01000184.1 GCA_004297495.1 Verrucomicrobiota bacterium | reverse complement strand
GAGCACAAAATTTACGCGCGCTTGTTCCCTGCTCGCCGTTTGTTTCGGGCTATTTGCGGCGCTGCCGGCGAAGGCAGCTTCGCTCCAGTTGGTCCCCAACTGGGGTGCCAGCGGCGTGCCGACCAATCTCAGCATGTATGTCTATGTGCCGGACAAATTGGCTGCGAACCCTCCGATCCTGGTTCTCCTCCACTATTGGGGCGGAGGCGCGGCGGGCGTTTTCGCTGAGGCGCAAGCTGGCGGCATTGTGGCGGCGGCTGACCAGTATGGCTTCATCATGGTCGTCCCGCAAAATCCCGATTGCTGGGATGTGAATTCGCCAGCCACCCTCACGCACGATGGCGGCGGTCACACGCAAGGCATCGCCCAGATGGTGAAGTATGCGATCAACACCTATCAGGCGAATTCAAATCGCGTGTATGTGACCGGCACCTCCTGCGGCGGCATGATGACAGAAGCGTTGCTCGCGGTGTATCCCGATGTTTTCAAAGCCGGTGCGGCATTCGCGGGTCAGGTGGTTGGCGGCGCGTGGACGCCAGTGACGCATACGGCGCAGGAATGGGGAAACATCGCTCGCGCTTGTTATCCCGGATATTCGGGCCCTCGTCCGCGCGTCCAGCTCTGGCATGGCACGGCGGATGGCACCATCAATTACAGCAACCAGGTCGAAGCCATCATGCAGTGGGGAAACGTTCTCGGTCTGAGCACCAATGCGACGACGACTGCCACGGTGATCATTCCTGGCATCACGAACCAATGGACGCACCAAGTCTGGAAGGATACGAACGGCGCAATACTTCTCGACGCGTGGTCGGAGATAAACGGCGGGCACGGCACGGACGCAAATCTCAACGCGCGATACGTCATTCCTTTTCTGGGCCTCGACAAAGTTGGTCCGATTGATCCCGGCGCCGGCGGCCAGCGCGGTCGTCCGAAGCTCAATACGGCGCGCACAACTTTCGTCGCCGAAAATGGCCAGCCATTGCGCGGGCCGTTCACCTCGACGGAATGGACGGCAGCGACATCCTACGACCAGATTGCGAAGATGAAGACGCTTGGTTTCAACGCCGTGCATCTCTACGGCGAGGCTTTTGATCGAAGTTATCCGACCAACGGCAGCACCGCGCCGGGCTACGCGACCAGCCGCATTGACAGCATCGTGGCGAGCACGCGGGACTTGGGGCTTTATCTCGTCATCACCATCGGCAACGGCGCGTGGAACGGCGACTACAACCGGGCCTACATTACCAACTTCTGGAATCTATACGCCGCGCGATACGCCAACGAGACGCATGTGCTCTTTGAAATCCAGAACGAGCCCGTGGCGTGGGGGCCGCCGTATTCGTCACCGACGGCCACGCCGCCCGGCGCCCTCGACATGGAGGTGGCAACTTACAGAACCATCCGCGCGAACGCGCCGAACACGCCGGTGCTGCTTTTCAGTTACGCGGTGTTGGGCGATTCCGGCGGAGCGTCCGCTGCGCTGACGGACATTCACGCTTTCAACACAAATGTCTTCGGCACCGCCAACGCGGTCTGGACGAACGAAGCGGTGGGCTTTCACGGTTACGCCGGCGCGAGCGCGATGTCCAACGCCGTGTCGCAAATCATCGCCGCCGGTTATCCCTGCTTCATGACGGAATTTGCGGGCGGCGTCTGGGGATCAGGCGTCCACGGTCTGGATGCCTACGCGGTCG
>SCTL01000183.1 GCA_004297495.1 Verrucomicrobiota bacterium | reverse complement strand
ACCATTCGTCGAGGGATGGCCGTATTCGGCAATGTGCGACTTGTAATTGCCACTGCCCTCCTCGTAGATACTGCGCGCATACCAATCGCCGTGCTCGGGCTGGCATTGCGGCCCCCAGTGCGCCCAGATGCCGAACTTCGCGTCCCGGAACCATTCCGGCGTCTGGTAATTCGTCAGCGAATTCCAGTCCGGCTGGAACGGGCCTTCGGCGATGGGCGGCAGTTGCAGTGAATTGGTTTGCGCCAACGCGGTTGCAAGCGAACAGCCCAGCGCGAACACACTTAATTTGGTTTGTTTCAGTATCATAATTTTAATTCGTTATGCGATTCACGGAACAGAAGGACGCAGCGCGCAAGGTTGTGATTGCAGCGTGGCGGTTGCCGGCGCGAGGTCGTCGGCGCTGGCGGTCAATTTGATTTCGCCGGCATCGCGCGTGGATTGCACGATGACCTGCGCGAGGCCGTTGAACAGGCTGCGCTTGTTGCCCTTCTCCGGCTCGTGACAGTTCGGGTCGCCGTTGCCCACGCCAATGATCGCGCCTGGTCCGCTGATCTCGAATTCCATGGACTGGTTCGCTGTGGGGACGGGACGGCCATCCTGATCAAGCGCTTCGACAGTTACCGGAATCGCGTCGCAGCCATCCCCGGCCAACGCCGTGCGATCCGGCACGAGCCGCAGCGCCACAGCCGCGCCCGTGGTTTCGACGGTGAACTCCGACACTTTCTGGCCGCTAGTTTTGCCGATGGCTTCGAGCCGGCCCGGCGCGTAGGGAACTTCCCATGACACCATTTGAAATGGATCAACAGATTTTTCGCCCAGCGATTTTCCATTCAATAGCAGTTCGACTTTGTCGCAGTTGGCCAGCGCCATCACCTTGATCGGCCGGCCTTCCTTGCCCGACCAGTTCCAATGCGGCACGAGCGTCAGCACGGGTTTGTCTTTCACCCAGTGCGCCTGCCGGATGTAGAACTCGGTCTTCGGGAAACCGCAAAGGTCCATCGCGCCGAAGAAGGAACCCGCCGACGGCCAGCCGAAGGGCGTGGGTTCGCCGCGATAATCAAAACCCGTCCACGAGAAGCCGCCGGCGAGGCGCAGACGCGTGGCGATGGCCTCCCACGAATTGCGTGCGCTGCTGCACTTGTCCCAGCCCGGGTAAACGTCGTCGTAGGCCGCCACGATGTTTTTGGAGTAATCTGTGAAGTATTCGCCACGCGTCATCACCTGGGACGTGTCTTCGGTGCTGACGACCGGCTTGTCCGGATACGCAGCGAGAATCTTGTCGTAGTCACCAGCCTGATAATTGATGCCGACCACGTCCATCATCCACGCGGCGTTTTTCGGGTTGGCCTTGCCGTCTGAAGTCAACTGGCCCTTGTTCTGCGCGCCGGTGGTGGGACGGGTGATGTCGAGAAGCTTGACCAATGCGTTCATGACGCGCGTCATCTCCAGGCCCTCCTCGTTCACCTCGAGGCCCTCTTCGTTGAACAGAGACCACAGGATCACGCTGGGATGATTGCGGTCGCGGCGCACGAGACATTCCAATTGCTTCAAGTATTCCGGCGACGCGTTAAAATGCCGCGTCTCGTCCATCACCAGCATTCCCAAGCGGTCGCAAATATCGAGCAACTCCCGCGACGGCGGATTGTGCGAGGTGCGATAGGCGTTCGCGCCCATCTCCTTCAATTTGCGAATGCGGAACTCCTGAATCGAATCCGGCACAGCGACGCCGACGCCCGCGTGGTCCTGATGATTGCACGTGCCCTGCAACTTGAGCGGCTGATCGTTGAGGAAGAAACCTTTGTCTTTGTCGAACCAGATCGTGCGAAAACCGCACTTCGTGCTGACGGCGTCCACCGGCTTGCCGTCGCTCAACACCATCGTCCGCACCGTGTAAAGGTTCGGATGCTCCACCGACCAGAGCTGCGGCGATTTCACCGGAATCGAAACCTTCGCCAACACCTGATCCATCGGCACGATCCTCACCGCCGCCGATTTGCCACCGGCGATTTTCTTTCCGACGGAATCAAACACGCCGACTTCCACCGAGGCCGAAGCCGCGTTCGTCCCGGTGTTGGCCAGCGTGACCTCGGCGGGAATCGTCCACCGGCCATCCGCGCCGCGCACCGGATTGGCATAAACGCCGTCCGTGACGACATGCACCGGGCTGCGCTTCACGAGCCAGGTGTGACGGTAGATGCCCGCGCCTTCATACCACCAGCCTTCCATCGCCTCCGCGTCCACGCGCACGGCAATGATGTTCTCGTCGTTGCCGTAGCGCGCCATCGGCGAGACATCAATGTAGAAGGACGTGTAGCCGCAGTAATTGTGGGCGACCACCGAGCCGTTGAAATACACGGTGCAATGCGTCGCCACGCCGTCGAACTGCAACTCAAGGTTCTTGCCGCGATCCGCCGCATCGAGCTTGAAAGTGCGGCGATACCAGCCGATACCGCGCGGACGATAACCCTGTTGTTTAAGTTCCTTGGAATCGAACGGCTGCTCCACCGCCCAATCGTGCGGCAGGTTCACTTGCCGCCAGTTCCGGTCGTCATAGCCACGCGCCGCCGCGCCCCACACGCTTCCAGCCTTCGCGCCATGATAGGTGATGTCCGGTGCGTAAAGATTGACGCCCTGGCCGCCGGGAAACGAATTTAGCGGAATGTCACCTAGATGAAACCGCCAGTTCTGATCGAGCGAAAGCTGTTCGCACGGCGATTCAGCAGCGGCGAGTTGCGCAACGAACAACACGGCGCCTGCGACAAGCGCAAGCGAGCGAGCAAGAAAGCGGTGCATTATATCAAAAAATTTAGCGCCGGAGCGCGGCTGTGTGCGGAGCACCAACCGCAGCACGTCAAATATCCAAGGCCCTGCGCACCTTCCAACCAACTCCGCATTCGAACCCGCTGCAGTTGGTCTTCGATACAGCCGCGCTCCGAAATTTGCGCAACTCATGGCACAGACGGACGCAACGTGCAGGGTTGCGCTTTCACCGTGGTCGTCACCGGCGGCAGGCCGTCGGCGGTGGCGGTCAATTTGATTTCGCCCGCGTCCTTCGTGGACTGCACGATGATTTGTGCGAGGCCGTTGAACAGGCTGCGCGACCACGGCGCGGGGCTGGGTTTGCCGATGATGTCCGCGATCACGTTGGGATTCAGCCCGCCCAGTGCGCCGCCGTTGTGGCAGCAGACGGCAACAACATTGTCGCCGGCGTGGAGGAACTTCGTGATGTCGAATGCCGGCGTCGCATCCCAGTCGTGGGTTTCGCCGACATACTGGCCGTTCACGAAATACCAGCCCTCATCATCACAGCCGGTGAAATGAATCTGCACACCCGAACCGCTCAGGTCTTCGGCGGTCAACGTGAGATGCGCGCGATAGATCGCGGTGGTGTTGTCGGTCTTGATCGTGCCCTCGCCGTTTCCGGCTTTGACGACCTCCCATGAAGCATCGTCAAAAGCAGGAGCGTATTCCGACGCGGAATGATTCCAACCTGAGAATGGCCCAACTTTCCAGCGCCACTCATTCAACGCGACGGTGTGCACCGGCGGGTTGGAAACATAAGTATCCGGCTCGTGGCAGCTTGGGTCGCCGTTGCCGACGCCAATGATTTTACCCGCGCCTTCGATGGCGAAGTTGATCTTGTTCTGCGCCACCGGCACGACGCGGCCTTGCGCATCGAACGCAGTCACAGAGAACACCGCCACGTCCGCGCCGTCCGCGTTGATGGTCTGGCGATCCGGCACGAGTTCAATGCGCGTCGCGTCGCCGGTGGTTTCGCGTTTCGCTTCCGCGATGAGCTTGCCCGCCGCGTCATAACCTTTCGCGCTCAACGTGCCCGGCGCGTATTTCACTTTCCATGTCAGCTTGGAATTGGGCTTCATCGCCTTCCGTCCGAGAGACGCGCCATTCAAGAACAGTTCGACTTCCTTGCAGTTGCTCAATGCGTCCACGCGGAATTCCTGGCCTTCGCGGCCCGGCCAGTTCCAATGCGGCAACAGGTGCAGCACGGTGTTCGTCGTCCACCAGGATTGGTAGTAATAGAAGTTGTCCTTGGGGAAACCGCACATGTCGAGAATGCCGAAGTGCGAATTAATGTTCGGCCAACTGTAAGGCGTCGGCTCGCCGCGATAATCGAAACCCGTCCACACGAAACCGCCGGAAAGCCACGGACGTTCCGCAAACCAACTCCACCACGTCTCGGAACTCGTCACCCACTGGTTCGGCGGTGCGTCGTAGGCCGCCACGTGGCCGCGCTCCCGGTTGCTTTCGTAAATGCCGCGCGTGCTGGTGGCGCTGGCTTGTTCTGTCCCGACGTTCGCCTGCTTCGGATGCTTCGCGTGATACTTGTCCATGTCCGGGCCGGGATGATAATTCCAGCCGCGCACTTCAATCACGCTGTTGATGCCGCCAACGGTGTCGCCCTGCGGCGCGGGATATGTCACCTGTCGCGTGGGGTCGAAACGGTGGACGTAGTTCTGCATCGAGCGCGCGGTGTTGCGTCCCTGATCGTTGCCTTCCACGGAGAATTCCTCGTTCGACACGCTCCAGATGATGATGCACGGATGATTGCGGTCGCGGCGGATCATCACGTCCAACTTGCGCATGTTTTCCGAATCGCTACCGAGCAGGCGGTTCTCGTCCATGATCATCATGCCGAGCCGGTCGCACGCATCGAGCAACTCCGGCGTGGGCGGATTGTGCGAGGTGCGAATACCGTTGCAGCCAAATTTCTTCAACTGCTGGATGCGGAACTCCTGCAACGCATCGGGAATCGCTGAGCCAACGCCGGCGTGATCCTGGTGATTGCAAACGCCGTGAATCGGACACGGTTTGCCGTTCAGCAGAAAACCTTTGTCCGGGTCGAAGACCGCGTTGCGAATACCGAAGCTGGTTTCCTTTTGATCAACCGTCATGCCGTCCACGGAGACGGTAGTGATGAGCTTGTAAAGTTTGGGCGATTCCAGCGACCAAAGCTCCGGTGACGCAACATCCGCTTGCAGCTTCAACGTGGCCTGCAGTTCACCGCCCACCTTTTGCGATCCTTTGAACTTCGCAACGGATTTTCCATCCGGCGAAATGATTTCGCAGTTCACGACCGCGTTGACGACGTTGGTGAGTTTGTTGAGCACATCAGCTTCGACATGAATGGCTGCTGCGCCCGTCGGGACATTGTTCTTGAATTGCGAGTAAACGAAAATCCCATCGGGCGCTATGGCCACCGGCGCGGTCTTCTCCAGCCACGCATGGCGATAGATGCCCGCGCCTTCGTAGAACCAGCCTTCGAACTTCGTCGCATCCACCTTCACGGCGATGACGTTGCGCTCGCCGAACTTCACCACGTCCGTGATGTCCTCGCGAATCGGATAATAACCGCCCTCGTGCCGGCGCACGAGCCAGCCGTTGACGAAAACCGTCGCGTCGCGATACACGCCGTCGAACGTGAGGTAGATGCGCTTGCCTTCATCCGCCTTCGCCAACTCGAACGCGCAACGATACCAGCCGATGCTGTTCGTCTCGAAGCCCGGACCGACGGCGCGGTAGCCGTGGCTCATGTCGGCGTTTTTGTCGAAGGGAAGTTCGATCGCCCAATCGTGCGGAAGATTGATCGTGCGCCACGCGGCGTCGCTGAATGTTTTTTCCGAAGCCGGCCCGGCATTCGCGCCCGCCTTGTCCAGCCGCAGCGCCTTAGGCCAGTCATCGCCTAGATGAAATTTCCAGTTGGCATCGAGCGAAAGCCGTTCGCGCGGCGACTCGGCGGCGGAAAGGCGCATCACAAATCCGCAGAAGAATGCGAAGCCCAAAATCCACAAAAACAAACGCGACACCCCACGCAACAAACTCAACGTTGTCGAAGCGGATTTGAATGAACAGAAGGACATCAGTACTAGCTACAGAATACCAAAAAATCAAACCAGTCGTCAGTTCTGACGACTACGGTCACACCCTGGGAGTCAGGCCGGTTTCACGTCGCGTCACCACGTCGAAACATCATTCCTCATCAAGAACGGCGGGAGACATCACCCCCGATGTCTCCCGCCTAGCCATCCCGTTCAACCGAAATACATATTCACCGCGCCATCGCCGCATGAGGGCATTGTCTTTGCCGCTCCTTCCGCCATTGGGCCCGGTGATGCACCACCCAACTGATCCGCGCATGTTCAATACCGATGTCGTGGCCTGCCTTCTCCGACTCAAACCATTTGTGGCGCAGAACTTCTTCGCGCTCGGCGAGGAACTCGCGATAGAGCGACGAACCCGTGAGCAAACCGTCACCCTCGGGACAGGACGCAGACTCAAAACTTGATTGGAAACTCATACAATGTGTTCTGAACGTTTACGACAAATCAGCGAATCCGGCCAGTCGTCAGATTTAACGACCTGAGATAAAGAACGGCGAGCAGTCCGTTTCCCAGCGTACTTCACTCAAACGCTGCCGTAACGCGCCAGTGCTTCGCCATCTCCATCCATACGCATTAAACTCCT
>SCTL01000182.1 GCA_004297495.1 Verrucomicrobiota bacterium | reverse complement strand
CTTCGCGCAGATGTCGCACCGTTATTTTCAGATCCACGGCGCCGAAGCCATCAGCGACGATCTCCTGCTCATTC
The DNA here is from genome assembly GCA_004297495.1 of Verrucomicrobiota bacterium. GTDB lineage: Bacteria > Verrucomicrobiota > Verrucomicrobiia > Limisphaerales > JADLHS01 > SCTL01. The sequence continues at coordinate 3,386 of SCTL01000182.1, read as the reverse complement.
ACGATTTCATGAAGCAGGAAGTCAGCGACAATGCGAACCCGCTCGCGCCGGTCGTCCATTGGCGCAACGACCTGGACCGCGGCGGCAACACCGTGCGGATCTGCACCTGGGACCGCGCCGGCTTGTTCGGCAAGATCGCCGGCTCGCTCAGCGCCATCGGCCTGAACATTCTCAGCGCCCAGATTTTCACCCGCGCCGATGGCGTCGCGCTCGATTCGTATTTCGTGACCGACGCCCGCACCGGCACGCTGGCCACGACGGATCAACGCGAAAAATTTGAGAAACTCCTCACGCGCGTGCTGGGTGGCGAGGAGGTGGATTTGGCCGGCTTGATCGCGCGGCAGAAGATTTCTCAAACGCCCTACCAAGCTTACGCCGGCGACCACATCCCCACGCAAATCCTGTTCGACAACGAAGCTTCCGAAACCCGGACGCTGATCGAAGTCGAAACCGAAGACCGCGTGGGCGTGCTCTATGCCATCGTGCAGACGCTGGCCGAGCTGGACCTCAACATCACCGCCGCGCGCATCTGCACCGAGAAGGGCGCGGCGATTGACACGTTTTATGTGCATGAGGTGGACGACGGCAAAATTCTCTCGCCCGAACGCCAGCATCAAGTCGCCCGCCAGTTGCGCCGCGCGATTCAGGCGCTGGAAAAGAACGCGTGAGCCGCGCGCGACGCGGAAAGTTGCGGCCCAAGATTCGTAACGCGCTTTGTTTTGACTTGCCCGGCTTCGTTCGTAAGCTGCGCTCCCAAGAATATTGTTATGCCTTCGACCTACAACGGAATCGGTACCCACTATTACGGGCGGAAAAACATCCAGAAACGCGTCGGCACGTGCCAGTCCTGCGGGCGCACGGTGGAACTGACTTCCTACGACACGCGGCTCTGGTTCGTCATCGTGTTCGTCCCGATCATCCCGCTTGGTCGCAAACGCATCATTGATCACTGCCCGGCCTGCACGCGGCATTACGCGGTCGAGGCGGAAAAATGGGAGACCGCCCGCCAGCTTGAAGTCTCCGGCGCGCAGGAAAAATTCCGCACCGATCCCTCCGCCGAGAACGCCATCGCCGTCCACCAGCAACTCCTGTACTTCCATCAGGCGGATCAGGCCGCGGAGTTTCAAAAAACGCTGGTCGCAAAATTTCCCGACCACGCCAAGGTGCAGGCCTACCTCGGCGCGGCGCTGTCGCATCTGGGAAAAGTGAAGGACGCCGAACCGTTCTTCGCCCACGCTCTGGAGTTGCGGCCGGATCTGCCCGAGGCGCGCATCGGCGTGGCGCGCTCCCACCTGCGCGCCGGCAAATTGGATGAAGCCCGCGCCCTGCTGGATTTTCTCGAAAAGCCCGGCGCGTCCCAGCTCTACTCGCTGGAACCGCTCGAAACCCTGGCCCGCGCCTATCAATACGCCGGACGCCACGCCGCCGCGCTCACCGTCTTCGCCGCGCTGCTCAAGGAATTGCCCAAGCTCGGCGAGGAAAAATGGTTTCGCCAGCTCGTCGGCAAATCCGAGGACACCTCGCGCGGCCAGCCGAGTCTGCTCCCCAAGCTCAAGTTCACTTGGAAACGTTTCTTCTCCATCCAGCGTTCGCCGCAACCCGTCGCCGGCCCGCGCCTCACCTGGCGCAGCCTCATGGTGCTCGGCATTGTGCTCGGCGTCGTCGCCATCCTCTTCCTCATCGCCAACGAATACATCCGCCGCCATCGCACGCTGCACATCGTTTCGGCCTTTAAAACTCCCGCGCTCGTCGAGGTGCGCAACGCCGGCTTGGTGCGCACCACGCAACGCATCGTCGAGTTGCCCCTGCCCGAAGGCCGCTATCACGCCACCATCACCGGGCCGGTGAAACAGGAAGTGGATTTTGAAATCCGCGGCAGCTACTGGAGCCGCTGGTTTGACGACCCGGCCTGGGTGCTCAACGTCGGCGGCTCGGCGATCCTCGATCGCGTGGACGCCACCTACCTACAAAACCCGCAACCCGTCACCCACACGTTTTATTTCGGCGATACATTCTACGCGCTCGGCGGCATCACGCATCCATTTCGCGACCTGCCGGAGAAGGCCAATGTCGGCACGCACTACATGGGCCTCGACTTGTTCCGGCAGGAACCCACCGCGCTCTTCTATTATTTTGCGCAGCGGAAGAATTTCGCCGAAGCCCTGCGCCTGGCCGAAACGCGGCTGCGGGTGCAGCCCGACGACGAAGGCTTGCTGGGCCTCTACTTCAACACGGTGCAATTGCAAAATCAGTTGGACCGCGCGGAAAAATTCCTCCGCCCCGGCCTGACCAACCGCCCGGTGCTGGTTCAGTGGCATCGTTTCTACCAGAGCCTCCACCGGGACGCGCCGCACGATGCGCAACTCGCCGCTTTCTACGACCACGAACTCGAGAGCGAGCCGACAAATTCCGCCCTGCTCTATCTGCGCGGACGCGTCGCGCCCAACCGCGCCGAAAGCCGCACCTGGTTTCAACGCGCGGGTGATGCCGATCCGAAAAATCCATTCCCGTTCTTCGCGCTGGGTTTCGATCACGCGGCGATGGGCGATTGGCCCGCCGCGCGCACGTTTTTCGCGCACGCCTGCGAACTCCAGCCAAAGCAGCCTGCGTTCGTTGAATCGTTCAACCAAGCCCGCCTCGCGCTCGGTGAATACGCCGCGTTGGAAAAGGAACTGCGCGAACTCCTCGCCCGCGAAGCCTTCCACTACAGCGCGGCGCACGAGTTGTGCGATGTGCTCGTGGCGCAAGGCCGCAATGCCGACGCTGCCGAATTCGTCCGCCAGTTCACCGCCGTCGCCGCGAGCCGCGCGCGCGAAGCCAGCCGCGAACCGAACCTCGGCCTGCGGCGGCATCTGCTTTACGCGACGAAAGATTTTGCCGCGTTGGAAAAAGAATCCGCCGGCGCCGGACTGGACGATGCCTACCCGCGCTTCACCGCGCTGATGGAATTGGGCGGGCTGGACGACGCGACCAGACTTTTCCCGCTCGACAGCCAGACGATCAGCAATCCGTTTCACTATCTTCAACTAGCCATCGCTTACCGTTTGGCGGGACGAACCTCGGAAGCCGGGCAATGGCAGTCACGCGCCGCCACGTTGCTCGCCGCCGGCGATGGCGACATGGCCCGCGCTGCCGCCACGCTCCGCAGTGCGACGCCGCCCACGCGCGCTGAATTGGACGAGATCGCCGTCGCCGTGGAATCAAAAGCCTGCCTGCTCGCCGCGCTGGCGCAATTGCATCCCGCAAACCGCGCCGAGTTCGCCGCGCAATCGCGCCGGCTGAATGTCGTCTGGACATTCCCGCATCACCTGCTCGACCGCGCCACGTCCGCGCAGCCGTGATTCGCCCTCATGACACGCGAGGATTTTGACATCCTGGTGCGCGCG
>SCTL01000181.1 GCA_004297495.1 Verrucomicrobiota bacterium | reverse complement strand
GCTTGAATCTGTTTCCACGTGGCGTTCAATTCCTGGGTCGTGGCCGTGCACGCGGCGTGCGCGCGCTCGATCTCCGCCGCGCGAGTCGCCTGGGCCCTGGCAGCGCAAGCGTCGTGGAGTGTGCGGGCTTCATCGAGCGCGGCGGCGGCGGCGCGGGCGGCGGGCGTGGCGAGGCGACGACTGACAAAAAATGCCACAAGGCAAACAGCGGCCATGCTTGCAAACACCGCCCACGCATTTACCGACTCGCTGACTTTGTGTGATTCAATCAGCGCAGGCCATGCCATCATTAGCATGACAAAGATAACGGGAAGGAGAATCCAAATCCGAATAAAGCGAAAGAATGTCGGTAACACGAGCGCGCGGGCGCGGGCGAGTTCGCGTTCGGCGGCGGCGAGGCGCGTGCGGAGTTTTTCGAGCGACTGATTCTCGTCGCCGGCGAGTTCAAGTTTTGTATCAACGGATTGCGTGAACAGCCAGGTGAGCGAGCGGTAGCCGCCGAAAGTGGAACGCGCGCGTTGCGAGGTTTGTTCAAGCGCGAGTTGTTCCTGAGCGAGCAGCGCGGTGAAATCTTCGTAAGCCTTGTTGGCGGCGGCAGTCTCGGCGTCGCGGGTCTGGTCGGCGGCGAGCAGGCCGTGCTGGACTTCGACGGTGCGGCGGGCTTCCTCGGCTTCGATCTGCGTGATTTTGCGTTCGCGCGCGGCTTGCGCGGCGCGACCGATGCGCGCTTTGCGGTTCTGAAAAATTTCATCGGCGCGGGCGCGCTCGGTGTGGGCGGCGGTTTCGGCGGCTTCGAGTTGCGCGGCGGAATCGGCGCGGAGCCGTTCGCGGGCCTGCTCGGATTGCGCGCGCAGGCGCGTGCTCCGCGTGGTGGAATCGCGGTCCAGCGCGGCGGCGCGCGTCGTGAGATCGCGGATGCGGACGCGCAGACTTTCGAGGAGCGCGACGACTTCCGTGGCGCCGGGCAACTCAGTCGCAGTCGTCGTGGATTTGTTTGAGGACGCGTTCAAGGGGTTCGAGGTTGGCGATGGCCACGTTCACGGCGGACTCGAGTTCGTCGAGGTAGCGTTTCTCAAATTCCGTGGCTTTGGCATCGCGCCAATACTGCTTGGTCTCGGCCCATTCGGCCAACAATTCCTTCGTGAGCGCGAGGAGGCGGTTTTGGGCGGCGGTCATGGGTGGAATAAGGCGGATGAGACCGATGCGACGAATGGGGTCATGGCTGCGGTGGAGTGGACGTTGGCGGCGTGGGCGGAAGTTCCGAGTAGGCTTCGAGAGTTTTTTTGATTTCCACGAGATGCGCGACGGCCATGGGCAAATCCTTGTCGAGAATCTGCCGGAGTTTTTCCACGTGGCGCGCGAGCGGTTCGACGCGCTGGTCGTATTGGCGACTCCAGCGTTGAACCAGGTGCAGGCGTTCCTCGGCGTCGCGCAACGATTCGCGGGCCTTGCGGACGGCGTCCTGTTGCACGTAGGAGGCTTCGGCGAGGCCGGAGAGGCGGGCGCTGAAAAGTTCCTGCTGCTTCTCTTCGAGCGTGCGGGTGCGCCGGCGGATTTCACCGGCCCAATGCGCCGGGCGATCCGTCTGCAACCAGAGCCGCGTGCGCGTGACGTCGTCGCCCACTTCATCGAGCACGCGGCTGGCTTTGCCGCGATAAATGATGAGCTTGGCGCGGAAGGTTTCCAGGGCTTCCGAGGAAGTGACGCGGGCGCGGTCAGGCATGGGAAGGAAAGTTGAAAGTTGAAAGTTGAAAGTTGAAAGTCAACGCGCGCGGCATGGCTGGCCTGCAACTTTCAACCTGTAACCTGCAACACCGATTGCTCATCGTTGATCCAGGTATTCCTCGATGCGTTGCGCTTTGCGCAGCAGGTAGGGCGTGTGTTGGTTCGAGGATTCGATGAATTTCTTGAGCACCTTCATCGTGTCGCGAAATTCGTCGGCGAACTTCTGGTGTTCCTGATCCTGCCAGGAGTCGCCCAGCGCGGCGAAGCGCGCCTGCAACAGCGCCATGCGGCTTTGCACGTCCACGTTGAAGCGTTTGAGTTCCTCGGCGAATTTTCGCACCTCGCCCGGGTCCATGATGGCTTGCGGCATGTGGTCCTCTCGATTCGTTGTTTGCTGGCGGGAACTTAACAGAGCGCGCGGCGGGCTTCCAATGGGATTTCGCGGGACGTGTTTCGTGTTTCGTGTTGCGTCAGGCATGGTTCGAGCGTTCAAAGTTACTTGACGCACCACGCACCACGCACCACGTCACGCTGTCGGCGGCAATATCTCCACGATCTCCGACAGCGGATGCCCTTTCAAATCCGAGATGACCGCCTTGCGTCCGTAGAGCGGGACGGGCGTTCCCAGTTCGAGCGCGTTGGCGATGAGTTCGTCCGGTTCGAGGCGCAGGAAAAACTTCGCCTCGGTCTGATGCTTCACGCCGCACTCTTTGAGGATCGTGCCAAGCGGAACTTGTTCGAGCAGGATCAACTCCTGCGCTTCCTCGGGAAACATGCCGAGGAAAACCTTGTTCGCGCCGAACTCGACTGGCTTCTCATCGTGATCGAGCCGCAGCGCGACTTCGCGGAAATAAAATCCGCCGCGGTGATCACGGCTGAGGATATCGAGATGGATGCGCGACTTGTGAAAACCTTCCAGCGTCGGCGTCATGTCGTTTTGGTGGACGAGCAGCGACTTGTAAGGCTCGGGCACGGCGTCGGCGGGAATGGTTTCGATGCGCGGCAGCGGGAGCTTCGCGTGCGCGTAGAATTCGGAGAGCGGATAGGCAAACGCATTCGCGGATGAGGAAGCGGTTTTGAGCGCGGTATCAGGCATAACGTCCAGTCTTGTGTTCCGGTTTGAAAAATTCGTGGAGCAGTTGGTCAATTTGCAGCAGGCCCTCGCGCGTGACGCCGATGCGGTCGCCGCCGTTGGTGAGGAAGCC
>SCTL01000180.1 GCA_004297495.1 Verrucomicrobiota bacterium | reverse complement strand
GGGCTGGGCCGATCACAGTTCCATTGGCGGCGAACTCCAGATCAACGGAAGCCCGAGCATCGCCATTCAGCCGGGCGGAAATACCGGCGGCTTGCCCAGCCTGTGTCAGTTGGGCACCTCGTTGCCGACCCACGAACATTTCAACTTCCAATATGACGACAACCCCAACTCCAGCCAGCCACTCGGCCACTCGAAAAACGTCTCCTTCGTCGCGCGCTCGTGGAACGGCGGTCCCGCGCTGACGACATCCATTCCCGGCATCATGGGCTGGGCTGCGGGCACGAATTACACCGCGGCGATTGATGGCGGTTTGCTGGCCGTTGGCGGCGGTGAACTCAGGTTTTATTCGCAAACACCGAACTGGCTGCAAAACCGGTTCGACACCCCGCCCGACGATCCCGGCCTCGAAATGGGCCGTATGTTGACCAACGGCTGGAATCTGCGCGGCAAACTCATTCAGGAACGCAAGACCGCCACGCTCGCCAGCACGACTTACGCGCTCGATTTCAACAGCGCTGTGTGTCTGGACCTCTCGCTCACGCGCGGCGTGACGTTCACCTCGACAAACTGGGTTGGCGGCGCGACCAACTTCGAGCAGCGAACGGTGCTGCTGCACAGCGGCACGACGAATCGCGCGGTGACGTTCCCCTCCGCTTGGAAATGGGCGCGTGAAACGGGCGCCGGCACGGCGCCCACCAATCTGCCGGCGCTCACGGGAATGTTGCTGACCTTGCGCAGCGTTGGCCTCGGAGAGTCGAACATCATCGCCCACGCGCTTTACTTCCCTGATCCTTGAACTGCGCGAGTGGGGCGGCGCAAATTCCAAAAGCGAGCCGGCGGGGAATTTTTCCGGTTCGGAGTTCCGCGTTCACGCGGGCCCGGACCGCCTGAAGGCGGAACTCCAAACTTCACTTACAACCGAACAACTTCTTCTGCCGGATCGCCTGGGCAATCGGCGCGGGGACAAGTTTTTCCCACGAAGCGTCGCCGGCTTTGATTTTATCGAGCACGTCACTGGAGTACGCGGCGAGGTAATCGTGATTGTAGTTGCGGATGTTTTCCACGAAACGATTCTCGACCAGGTGCCCGTAGAGATGACGCAGGTTCGGCGCGACTTCGAGATTTTCGACCGTGGTCAATTTGCCGGTCTTCCGATCCAGCGAGGGATAGACGTAGAGCTTCGTGTTGTTCTTGAAAAGTTGCCCGAGCGATTCCATCAAGCCGCCCGGCAGGTCGGTGTAGAATTTCTCGTCCATGATGTCGCGCAACCGCACCACGCCCAGCGGCAGGCCGATGCTTTTTTGCGTGTGCCGCGCGAGATACATCACCAGGCGATGATAGCGGAGGAAATTTGAAATCAACACCGGCTTGCCCAGCGCGCTCAAGGTGTCCACGCGGTCCAGGAAATCGCGATGGTCAATTTTGTTGTCCACCTGCAACTGGCGCAGCGTCATTTCCAGGAGCACGGCGGGGGTTTCGCCAGCGAGCGATTTCTCCTGCGCGAACTGTTCGTATGCCCGCTCCAGCATGTCGAGCATCGGATTGGTGAGCGGACGGAAACTGCCGCGCTCGAGCAACACCGGTTTCTTGTAGAGCAGTTCGCTCGGAATCATCGTCTCGCCATCAGCGGTGAACATCGTCGCCTCGGCGAGACCTTGTTCAACGAGTTGCAGCGCCATCAGCCGGTTGTCCAAACCGGCAAAGCGCGGCCCGGAAAATTTGATCATGTCCACCTCGATGCGTCGCGCGGAAAGATCGTCGAGCAGCGAAGCGATGAGCTTGGTCGGCCCGCCGTGCAGATAAAACGCGCCGTGGATCAGGTTCACGCCGATGATGCCGAGCGTTTCCTGCTCGCGCGGGTTCTCCGTATCCAGCATCCGCACGTGGATGATGATTTCCGAGGACGGCTCGCGCGGCTGCGTTTGAAAGCGAATCCCCAGCCAGCCGTGGCCCTCGTCCTTGCGGGAAAAGCTGCGCGTGGCCACCGTGTTGGCAAAAACGAAAAACGTGCTCTTGTCGCCGCGCGATTGGTCCAGTCGTTCGAGCAGCAGCTTCCACTCGTAATCGAGCATCGCCTGCAACCGCTGGCGGCTGACGTAGCGCTCAGCCGCGCCGTAGATTGCGTCGCTCACCGTCATGTCGTAGGCCGAAATCGTTTTTGCGACCGTGCCCGACGCGCCGCCCACGCGGAAAAACCAGCGCGCGGTTTCCTGCCCCGCGCCGATCTCGGCGAAGGTGCCGTATTTGGTGGTGTCCAGATTGATCTGGAGCGCTTTCTGACCCGCATTAAGTTTCTCATCCGGCATACACCTATGCTGTTGCGGGTTGCGGGTTGCGTCAAGCAGCAGGCGCGCGCCCGTCCCGGGCGCAGCGATTCGGAAAGGTGTTGAACGTG
>SCTL01000179.1 GCA_004297495.1 Verrucomicrobiota bacterium | reverse complement strand
AAGTATTCAAAACTCAACGGCGTGAACACCAGTCCGCCGAAGACGAAATAGCGCGGCGCAACGTCATACTGATTGCCGGCGGCCCGGTCCTTGGCGTTGAAATAGACCGGCAACTGCACGTCGAGTTCGCGGCCGTCGCGCCAGAGCCGGAGCGGCACGCTCCCGCCGCTTTGCGCAAAATCAAAAAGCATCGTGGCCGTGACGCGGTTGCCGCGGTAAAGAATCGTGGCGTCGCTGGCGACGGGAAATTCGCCGACGCGCAACAACACGTCGTCCGGCTTGAGGCGCTGGTCGGTCGCGTCCGAGGTGATCGGCAAGAGATTGTCCACGCGCGCGCCGAAATTGTTATCGGGCAGCTTCAGCAACTGGCGATACGCCGGATTCTGCAACGGACTCAGCCGGATGCCCGAGTCGGGCACGCCGTCGTAACGCGAGTCGGCGATGTCGGTCAGGAATCGTTCGATGACCGGCGGCGGAATGAAGAAACCGGTGTTCTCCAGCCCCATCATGTTTTGAAACGCCACGCCGACCACGCGACCGTCCTGAATCACCGGCCCGCCGCTGTTGCCCGGATTGATCGCCGCGTCCGTCTGCGCGCAGAGCAGCCGGCGGTTGCCGCTGTGCGAATACGACTGCGCTTCAATCCGCGACACCACGCCGCGCGTGTAGGAAATCTCCTCGCCGCCCGCCGGGTAGCCGTACGTGATCACCGCCGAACGCACCGCCGGCAAATCGCCAAACTCCAGCGGTTCGAGATCGGTGAAGAAACTTTCCTCCGCGACCTTCAACACCGCGAGGTCGCAATCGTGCGCGATGAATTCCACCGTGGCGGCGTACGGACGCGGGTCTTGATAACGCCGGACAATGATTTCACGCGCCCAGCTTGCGACGTGCGCGTTGGTCATGATGCGTTTGCCCTTGATGACGAAACCCGAGCCGCCCGAGCGCTGCACGGGATTCATCCGCCACGGCGCCGTCCAGTCCGGCGACTGGCTGAAGGTCATGATCTGAATGACGGAACGCTCGGGGTCGGCGGCGCGGCTGGCGCTCAGACTGGCAAGCACCAGCACCAAAATGAAAATTCGCTTGAGCACGCGCTGACAATGAAAGCCGGCGGCGTACGGGTCAAGCGATTATCGGCGGTGTGCTTCGCACTTTGCGCGGCTCCAAACTTGATTCGCCCGTCTGACTCCGCTATCTCCGACGGATGGATTCCCACGAAGCGTTTGTGGCGCTTAATCTCATTGAAGGAGTCGGGCCGGTGCGCGTGCGGCAACTGCTGGAACATTTCGGCGAAGCTCCCGCCATTCTTTCGGCATCGAAACACCAACTCACGCACGTGCGCGGCATCGGCGAGGACACGGCGGACTCTATCGCCGGTTGGGAAAAGGACGTGGACCTCGCCGCTGAAATGAAACGCATCGCGGATTTCGGTTGTCGAGTCATTATCCAGAGCGACGCGGAATATCCAGCACTGCTCCGGGAGATTTACGATCCGCCAATTGTGCTCTATGTCAAAGGAGCGCTCACGTCTGCGGACAAGAACGCAGTGGCGATGGTTGGCTCGCGACAGACGACGCATTACGGCATCGAGACGGCGCGCAAGCTGGCGTATCAACTCGCCTACGTGGGCGTCACCGTGGTGAGCGGCGGTGCGCGCGGCATTGACACGGCGGCGCATCAAGGCGCCATGAGCGCGAAGGGTCGAACGATTTGTGTGCTGGGCACTGGGATCAACATCGTATTCCCGCCCGAGAATCAGGAACTCTTCGAGCGCATTGCCACGCAGGGCGCGGTGATGACGCAGTTTCCTTTCAACCGCAACGGCGACCGCCAGACGTTCGCCATTCGTAACCGCATCGTCGCCGGCATGACGCTGGGCACGGTGGTCGTCGAGGCGAACATGACGAGCGGCGCGTTGATCACGGCGAATTTTGCGACGGAATATGGCCGGCAGGTTTTCGCCGTGCCGGGGCGGATTGATTCCCCGCGCAGCAAAGGCTGTCACGATCTCATCAAGAAGGGCGCGAAACTGTGCGAAGGGGCGGAGGATGTGTTGAGCGAGTTCGAGTATTTGTTTCCGGCGAGCAATCGTCCGGCGTCTCCCAGTGCAACCGGCGTCCTGCCCGCGCTCGAACTGGGCGAGAACGAACAGAAAGTTTTCGACACGCTCAAGTCCGACGACGAATCGAGCGTGGACGAAGTCATCCGCGCCAGCGGGCTGCCGAGTTCGGCGGTGAGCGTGGCGTTGCTGAGTCTGGAAATGAAAAGGCTCGTCCGGCAACTCCCCGGGAAGATGTTTTTGAAGTTGGGGTGAAAACGCAAGTTCGCGGGCAGCGACCGGGTGGTTGGTGTGGCGGGATGATTGGAGGTTGGCGGCTCTTCGTTTTTTCAGCCCGGGCCATTCCTGGTCACACCCGGGCGGCCAAGCGGACGCGCGTCGGACATCGTTCAGTTTGGAGTTTTCCGCGACTAGAGTATGATGCGGACACCAAGAGGTCGTGAACCCGACAGAGCGACGGGATCACGGAAGAGCCAAAGAACGGAACAAGGAGCAAGAAGCATGAAGATACTACTGCAACATCTGCGAACACGGTTGTTCCTGCGGAACGCAGGAACCTGGACGGACAAGGTCGAGGAAGCTCACGACTTCCAACATTCCCAGCGAGTCATTGACTTTGTCCGGCAGCAACAACTGGAAGGCGTGCAAATCATGGTCAAGTTTGCCGAGCCGCAATTCGACGAGGTGTTTCCCATTCCGCCGGTGACCAGCGGATTTGCGTCTGCGCGGGCCTGAGTTTTGTGTCGCGCAGTTGAGTGGCCGGTCACGGACCGGCCACTTTAATCCGGAACGATGCAGTCGGACGGCAAACGGATAAACGCAGAGGCGCAGAGAGCGCAGAGCAGCGCAAAGAATTCTACCGAAGTATTTGTTCGCTGAACGGTGTGTTGTCGGCAATCTTTTCC
>SCTL01000178.1 GCA_004297495.1 Verrucomicrobiota bacterium | reverse complement strand
GTGGCCAACGATGGCTACTGGGGAATTCCCGTGCAGCCCAAGACAACGTATCGCGCGAGGATAATCGCAAAGTCGGATTCCAAGCTTTCCGGGCCGCTCACGATTTCGATCGCGAGCGACGACGGAAAACAAGTTTACGCCACGGGAAAAGTTTCCGGCCTTACGACGGATTGGCAGAAACATGACGTCACACTTAAGACGGGAGTCGTTGAGCCGACGACGAAGGCGCGACTGGTCATTACGCTCAACCAGCCGGGAACGGTGTGGCTGGGAATGGTTTCGCTTTTCCCGCCAACCTGGAACGACCGCCCGAACGGCCTGCGCCAAGACTTGATGCAAATGCTCGTGGACTTGAATCCCAAATTTCTGCGATTCCCCGGCGGTAATTATGTCGAGGGCGACACGATTGAGACACGTTTCGATTGGAAGAAAACCATCGGGCCGATTGAGGAACGCCACGGTCATCCGTGCCCGTGGGGTTATCGTTCGACGGACGGCCTCGGGCTTTTGGAATTTCTCGAATGGTGTGAGGACATGAAAGCCGAGCCGGTGCTGGCGGTTTTCGCCGGCTATGCGCTCAAGGGCGCGCACATCAATCCTGGCGCGGACCTCGAACCGTTCGTGCAAGAGGCGCTCGAAGAAATCGAATACGTCATCGGCGACACGAACACGACGTGGGGCGCGCGCCGGGCGAAGGACGGTCATCCCGCGCCGTTCAAGTTGACCTACGTCGAGATCGGCAACGAGGACTGGTTTGACAAGTCGCTGAGCTACGATGGTCGCTTCGCGCAAATCCATGACGCGATCAAAGCCCGGTATCCACAACTCAAGACCATCTCCAGCGTTGGCAACGAGCAGCCGGAAAAATTGCGCGTTCACAGCCGCAAGCCGGACATGATTGACGAACATTACTACCGCTCCGTGGAAACGTTTCTGACAATGTCGCCGGACTACGCAAAAAAATACGACCGCAGCGGCCCGGAAATTTTCGTCGGCGAATGGGCGGCGTATGAAACGGCGTTCGTGCCGTGGGACAAACGATCCCAGAAAGAACCGCCGACCCCGAACTTGCGAGCGGCGATTGGCGACGGCGTGTTCATGGCGGCGATGGAACGGAATTCCGACCTCATCAAGATGCAGTGCTACGCGCCGTTGTTCGTCAACGTGAATCCGGGTGGCCGTCAGTGGCGCCCGGATATGATCGGCTACGATGCGATTTCGGCCTACGGCTCACCGAGCTACTATGCGTTTCAAATGTTCAGCCGAAACGTTGGCGACGAAATTCTCTCAACGACGTCAGCCGAGACATCGGTTCAAGGTTGCGCCACGCGCGACAGCCGGACCGGCGAAATTTTTGTCAAGCTGGTGAACCCCGCGACAAATTCAGTGGCGGTGAACATTGAAATCAAAGGCATCACTTCACTCGCATCCGAAGGCGTGGCCATCACGCTGGCCGGAAGTCCCGAAGATTCAAATTCGATCACCCAGCCGAAAAAAGCCGTTCCCGTCACGACGACAGTGCGCGGTGTCAAACCCGGTTTCGCCTACCCGATGCCGCCGAACAGCATCGTGGTATTGCAGCTGAAAGCGCAGCCGTAAAAGTATGCGCTTGAGATTGCCATTGCTCGGCGTCTTTCTCGCCGCACTCGTTGGCGAAGGGCGCGGCGCGGAAAATTCTTCAGGTGCAGACGGCAGCGGCGCGTTCGCGACGGGACAGTACCGGAATCTTTTCGCCGAGACCGGCCATCCGCAAAAAGAAATCCGGCGGAAAATTGATTCGGCATTCCAGCAGTTGTTCCACGGCGACCTGACAAACCAGGCGATTTATTATTCCGCCGGCGCGAACTCCAACGGCCCGCTGGCCTACATCACCGACATCGGGCACACCGACGTGCGCACGGAAGGTTTGTCCTACGGCATGATCATCGCCGTCGAGCTGGACCGGAAGGCGGAGTTCGACGCGCTCTGGAACTGGTCGAAAACTTTTCTGTATCACGCCGACCCGGCGCATCCCTCGTTCGGATTTTTTTCGTGGCAGGCGTGGACGAACGGCCAGACCATCAGCGAATTCGTCGCGCCGGACGGCGAATCGTATTACGTCATGGCGCTCTACTTCGCGGCGCATCGCTGGAGCAACCACACCGGCATCTACAATTACCAGCGGCAGGCGGACGAGTTGCTCTCGAACATGGTGCATCGCGCGGTCATCAGCGGGAATCTTTCCATGCAACGGCGCGGCTCCAACGCGACCTTCAATGTCTCGTGCGGCCCGCTGATGAACGCGGAGCACAAGATGATTTTGTTTTCGCCGAGCACGGAGCGTCCGCAGTTCACCGACCCGTCGTATCATTTGCCGGCGTTTTACGAATTGTGGGCGCGCTGGGGGCCGTCGGCGGACAAACAAGTCTGGCGCGAGGCGGCGCAGGCCAGCCGCGATTTCTTTCCGCGCACGGCGAATCCCGTCACCGGCTTGGCACCGGATTACGCGAACTTCGACGGTTCGCCCGTGACGGGCGGTTGGAATCGGAGCGCGACCAATTTCCAATACGACGCCTTTCGCACGGCGGGCAACTGGTCGGTGGACTGGGCTTGGTGGGGCAAAGATGTCCGCGAACAGGAATTGAGCGACAGGCTTCAGCGTTTTTTTGAGTCCAAGGGCATGGAGACTTACGGCTGCCGCTTCACGCTCGATGGCCGGCAGATTGATAACCGGCACGCCCAGGGATTGGTTGCCATGAACGCCGTCGCCAGTCTCGCCGCGACCGATCCTCGTGCGAAAAAATTTGTCGAGGCCTTGTGGAATACGCGAACGCCAGACGGTCGGGAGCGTTATTACGAGGGCCTGCTTTACCTGATGGCGCTGCTGCATTGCAGCGGCGAATTCCGGATTTGGTGAACGCGAATCACAAACGTAAATATGTCGGCCAATAGATTCATCGGAACAATGCTCGCGTTGACCTTCTCCTCGTTCATCGCCCGCGCGGCGGATGAGATTCTCCCGGCGACCAATCGCGTTATCAGCGCCGACTTGCAACAAGTCAAAGGCCCGCGCTCGATGGTCTGGCAGGATTGCGTCGGCGCGGGCCGAGTCGCGGAAGGCTTGCGCGATGGCTGGCGGCGGCAACTGGAAGAGTGTCACCGCGAAATCGGATTCAAATACATCCGGATGCACGGACTGTTGCAGGATGAACTCGGAGTTTATTCCGAAGTGAACGGCGTGCCGCGCTACAACTGGCAATACATTGACGACGTTTACGATTTTCTTTTGAGCATCGGCATGAAGCCGTTTGTGGAATTTGGTTTCATGCCCAACGCACTCAAATCCGGCAGCGGAAAAATTTTCTGGTGGAACGCGAACGTCACGCCGCCGAACGATTACGCCAAGTGGGACGCGCTCATCACCGCGCTCGTGAAACATTGGACGCAACGCTACGGCGAAAGCGAAGTGGAGACGTGGCGCTTCGAGGTTTGGAACGAACCGAACTATCCGGGCTTCTGGCATCCGCCCACGAACAGCACACCGCGTGACGCTTACTTTCGACTCTACGAGCACACCGCGCGCGACGTGAAAAGCGTCGGCACAGATTATCTCGTTGGCGGGCCGGCGGGCGCGGGACCAGTCTGGACGAAAGAACTCATCGAACTTTGTCAGTCGAACCGTATTCCGATTGATTTCATCAGCTATCACGCCTATGGGCTCGGCGGCGGGCCGAGCGGGTTGGATGAATACGGCAACAACAAACTCTATTTGTCTCCGAACCTTCATTCCGTGGCCGACATCGTGAACAGTCAGCCGC
>SCTL01000177.1 GCA_004297495.1 Verrucomicrobiota bacterium | reverse complement strand
GGAACGCCATCTCGATGTGTTCCTGGTCCACGCTGCCCGCCGCCAGCGCCGCCGGTTGATACGTTTGCAACGCCGCAAAGGTCTGCCGGATTTGCTCGGCGTGTGGGCCGGTGACAGCCGCGAGGTCTGAGCCGCCCGTCTGGATGAGGTGCTGCACTTGTTGCACGATGTCGGCATCCACGCACGAACCAAACACGGCTTTAAGAAAACTCAAGTAAGTCGGCACATTGTCCAGCACGCTCGAAAGCGTCCCGCTGCCCCAGTAAAAGAAAGCCGGCGCCGGATGGCCGAAGGAGGCCGCCTTGAATTCGAGCCAGTCGAGCGCGGGCATCATGGTCGCGAAAATCCCGATGAACAACACCGCCACTTCCTGGATGGGATGGAAATTGAAATGGTTCGCCTCGTGAACTGGTTTTCGTGTGGTGAAGTAAGAACCCGCCGCCGCCGCCAGCATCAAGGCTTCCCGCAAAAAAATCGGATGCTCGATGAAGATCGCGCCAAGAATTACCGCCAGAAAAAATAGATTCGGCAATCCTTCGACGCGAAAATGCTCGTCCCTCGTTTCCAATTCGCGGACCGGCTTGGGCGCGCGGCGGAAATTGCGGCTGTCCACCACGAAGAAAATAATCAGCAACGCCGCGACACCCGTCGCCCAGGCGGGCCAGCAATGATGCGCGACCCACCAAAAGGGCACGCCCTTGAGATAACCCATGAACAGCGGCGGATCGCCAATGGGCGTGAGGCAGCCGCCGACGTTCGAGACGATGAAAATGAAAAACACGAGGTGATGCGCCGTGATGCGGTACTTGTTCATGCGAATCCACGGACGAATCAGGAGCATCGAAGCGCCGGTGGTGCCCAGTAGATTGGCGATGATCGCACCGAGCAACAGGAACACAGTATTCACGAATGGAGTGGATTCGCCCTTCACGCGGATGTGAATGCCGCCGGACACCACGTAAAGTCCGCCGATCAGCGCGATGAAACTCACATATTCATGCCCGACGTGCAGCAAGCGCGTCCACGCGTGAAGTCCCAGCGCGTAATAGCCCGCCGTCACCAGGCCCAGCCCCCACGCCACTTTTGCATAATGCCGCGACCACCAATCCGCCGCGAGCAGGGGAGCGAGGGCAATCGTGCCGAGCAAGAGCGCGAACGGCAGGATCATCCACACATCGGGCTGAAGAGATTCAGGCGGCACGCGCGGAAGCTAGGCGAGCCGGTGAATCTGGGTCAACTCAAACCGACGCGGAGACGTAACCTGCGATGAAACCAGAGCGGCTGGTTTCGTAACGGGTCAGACATCAAGACCGGTGAAGTAGTCGAACGGGCTGCGGGGGGCGGGTGAAACTTTGGCGGGTTTGTCCGGCTGGAATTCCCGGCGGCGCAGGATGACCATTTGCCCGGCTTGCTGCGGGCCGAAGTAGAGCGTGAGCATGTCCTGCATACGCATGAGCACCCACGGCTCGGAACTGCCAACTCCATTCTTGGTGAAAACGAAATTGTCCGCGATATAGATGCTCATGTGAAAGACGTGCCGGTTGGCGTCCACGAGACCGATGAGATCGCCAAAGGTCGGGTCCTCATTCACGGGGACAAATTCAGTCTTCATCGCGTGCTCGACGCCGGCGCGGGTGAGGTAATTTGTGTCCGCGGTTTCGGCGAAAAAATTCAGCGCGGTGAAAGCGCAGTCCTCCGCGATCCGGTTGGGTTCGTTCCACGCTTCGGGAAAAGTGTAGAGCCTCAGTCGGGCGAAGGTGGGAAGCAGGTAGGAAATGTTTATCGCGCTGCCGCCGGGAACACGGGCGAGCGACTTCAACAGAGGCCGGATTCGGTCTTCGCGGCCGCCCTTGCCCCAGTACGCGGCCAGCTCGTCAGCGTCGG
>SCTL01000176.1 GCA_004297495.1 Verrucomicrobiota bacterium | reverse complement strand
CCGGTGACACCCGCATCACCGCCGGCACGCTCGCGTTGGCCAACGCTTCCGCCCTCGGGGCCAGCACGCTGGACATGAACACCTCGGATGCCGGCAGCTTGAGCTTCGGCACGCTCACGGCGGCGAGCATCGGCGGACTGAAAGGCACGCGCAACGTGAGTCTTCAAAATACAACCCCCGCCGCGGTCGCGCTGACGGTCGGTGGCAATGGACAAAGCACAACTTACTCGGGCGTTCTCAGCAGCAGCGGCAGCCTGACCAAAACCGGCGCGGGCACGCTGACGCTCAGCGGCGCGAACTCCTTCAGCGGCACCACGACGATCGGTCAGGGCACGTTGGCGCTGAGCGGCAGCGGCGCCCTCGCTTCCTCCACCATTGACGTGCAATTCGGCACGACGTTCGACGTCTCGGGTGTCAGCTTCACGCTGGGTTCGGGCAAAACCATCAAGGGCAACGGCACCATTGTTGGCAACGTGACGGACAGCAGCGGCAGCACCATTACTCCCGGCGCAAGCGTCGGCTTGCTGACCGTCAGCGGCAATCTCAACCTCGCCGGCGGCGACACGCTGCAGTACGAATTCGCCACCGGCACGAACGACCAGATCGTCGTCACCGGCGACCTCACACCCAGCGGCACCACGACGATCAATCTTGCGACTCTGCCCAGCGGCGGTCTGGTAAACGGCAATTACGACCTGATCAAGGTCAGTGGCAACCTCAACGGCAGCGCGGCCAACTTCACCGTCACCGGCGCGCCGTCACCATCGCGCCAGACTTTCGCCATCGTTTACGACACGGCCAGTTCACCCAAGAAAGTGCAGCTTCAAGTCAGCGGCAGCGCCGGGACGTTGACCTGGTCTCCGACCAACAGCGTTTGGGACATCACCACCACTTACAACTGGACCAACGCCGCCAGCGTCAGCGCCGATATTTATTTCGACGGCGACAATGTGAATTTCACTGATCTCGGCTCCGCCACTTCGCCGACGCTCAACACGACGGTTAATCCCAGCACCGTCACGTTCGACTCCGCCAACGACTACACGCTCACGGGCACCGGCAAGATTACCGGCGGCGGCCCGCTGACCAAATCCGGCGCCGGCGCGCTGACCCTCGGCACCACCAACGATTACACCGGCATCACCACGTTGACCGGCGGCACCGTGACCGTGACCAACCTGGCCAACGGCGGCAGTGCCAGCGCCATCGGCGCGGCCGCGAGCGCCTCCGCAAATCTCGTCCTCAACGGCAGCACGCTCCAGTACGCGGGCGCGACGGCGAGCATCAATCGCGGTGCGACGCTTGGCGCGAGCGGCGGCACGCTGGCCGTGGCCGAAGGCGCGAACACCCTCACCGTCAGCGGCACAATCGCCGGCGTCAGCGGCGGCGCACTGGCCAAGAACGGGCCGGGCACGCTGACCTTGGGCGGCGCGAACACTTACGACGGCAACACCACGATCAACGCCGGCACGCTGACTGTTTCCGGCGGCAGCGCCATTCCCGATACCAGCGCGGTCACGCTCGCGAACACCGCCAGCGCCGCGTTGAGTTTGAGCAGCAGCGAAACCATCGCCTCGCTCGCCGGCGGCGGCGCATCCGGCGGCAACGTGGCGCTCGGCGCCAACACCTTGACGGAAGGAAACAGCAGCAGCACGGCGTTCAACGGCATCCTTAGCGGCACGGGCGCGCTCGTGAAAAACGGCAGCGGCACACTGACGCTCGGTGGGTCGGCCAACGCCATCAACACCCTCACGCTCAACGCGGGCGCGGTGGACCTGAACACCGACCTCGCTCTGGCCGGCGCGACGCTCCTCAACGGCAGCGGCGGCACTATCAACGCCACCGGCGGCGGCAAAATTCTCCTCAATGTCGCCGCGGGTGACATCGGTTGCGCGAACGGCGGAACGCTCACCATCAATTCCGTCATCGCCAACGGCACGCAAAGCTCGGTGGACTTCTGGAACACTTCGAGCGGCACCGGCATCGTCGTGCTGACCGCTGACAACACTTTCGACAGCACGTTGAATCTTCAGAGCGGCGTCATCAGCGTTGCCAACGTCCGCAACAGCGGCGTGGCCGGCAACCTCGGCAAGAACGGTACGATTCATATCGGGGCCGCGACCAGCGCCAGCACTTTGAAATATACCGGCACGGGCGAGACCAGCGACAAGGTGATTGACCTGGCCGGCACGACCGGCGGCGCGACGCTCGATCAATCCGGCACCGGCAATTTGAAATTCACCGCCAACCTCACCGCCGCGACCGCGGGTGCGAAGACGCTTACGTTGCAAGGCTCGACCGCCGGCACCGGCGAACTCGCCGGCAACATCGTGGACAGCAGCGGCGGCGGGACTTCGGTCACGAAACTCGGCACCGGCACGTGGACGCTCTCCGGCGCGAACAACACCTACACCAACGGCACGCGCGTGAATCAAGGCACGTTGATCGTTTCGGGCACGATCGTGCATAGCGGCGCTTCGGACTTTCTCTCCCTCAACAACGTCGGCGC
>SCTL01000175.1 GCA_004297495.1 Verrucomicrobiota bacterium | reverse complement strand
CCGCCGCCAAGGCCGCCGAATCGCTCCGCATCACCGCGAAGGACTTGCTCGAATTGAAACTGGTGGATGACATCGTGCCCGAGCCGTTGGGCGGCGCGCACACCGATCCGAATGCGACGGCAGCGGCGTTGAAGGAACATCTGCTGAAACATCTCACTGAAGTCCTGGCGCTGACGAAGACGGAACGGCTCAAACGCCGCTACGAAAAATTCCGTGCCTTCGGACATTTCATCGAACAAGCGCCGCCGACCGCCGCGCTCAAGGAAAAATCCAAGCGTCCGGCCAAGCGTTCCATCGCGAGTTCGTCATCGTCGGCTTAGACCGCGTGCTGCCGTGCTTTATCCGCTGATCTTTCAGCCCATTTTCAAGGAACGCGTCTGGGGCGGACGCGAACTCGCGCGGCTCTACGGAAAAAATCTTCCCGCCAACGCGCCCATCGGCGAATCCTGGGAAATCAGCGATCGCCCGGGCGACGCCAGCGTCATCGCCAACGGCCCGCTTGCCGGCAAGAGTCTGCGCTGGCTGATGCAAACTCATCGTGCCGAACTCCTCGGCGACGCGAAGCCGCTCGGCGAACATTTTCCCCTGCTCATCAAGCTGCTCGACGCGCGCGAAAAGCTTTCGCTCCAAGTCCACCCGCCCGCGCACAAGGCGAAGGAACTCGGCGGCGATCCGAAAACTGAAATGTGGTTCATCGCCGACGCTGTGCCGGGCGCGGAACTTTACGTCGGCTTGAAACGCGGCGTCACACGCGCCGATTTCGAGCGCAAGATTCAAGACGGCTCGGTGGCAGATTGTTTTCATCGCGTGCCGGTGAAGGCTGGCGACACGATGTTTCTGCCCAGCGGTCGCGTGCATGCCATCGGCGCGGGCCTCGTGATTTTTGAGATTCAGCAAAACTCGGACACGACGTACCGCGTCTTCGACTGGAATCGCATTGGTCTCGACGGCCAGCCGCGCGAGTTGCACGTGCCGCAATCGCTCGCGAGCATTGACTTCAATGATTTCGAGCCGCCGCTGGCGGCTGGCAAAATTACCGAGTATCCAAACTTCACCGTGCGTCGGTTGGTAGAGCACGAGCTGTTTGCGGTCGAGTTGGTTGAACTAAAATCGCCCGCCGTCCTCTCCAGTTCAAAACCGCAGATGCAAATTATCAGCCTCGTCGGCGGGAAAGCTCGGGTTAGCAGTCCCGATGGCGACGAAGCCATTGAACTCACTGCCGGCCAGTTCTGTCTCGTCCCGGCAGCGCTGCAAAAAACGGACGTTTCCGCCAGCGCCGGCTGTCGTTTTCTGCGTGTCACCGCCGGCTGATGCTCGACTTGTCTTGTGTTTGCCGGACGCCTGACCCATTTTGTTTGCAGCGTTGAACTCATGTCGCACGACGAATCAAAAGCCCCATCCCGGCTGAAGAAATTCCTTCAAAGCTGGCTCATCAACACCCTCGCGGTGTTGATCACGGTCGTTTTGTTGCGCGGCCACATTCGTTACGCCGAGACGATTGATCTTTTTATCGCGTCGCTCCTGCTCGGCATCCTCAACGCCTTCATCCGCCCGGTGATGATGTTCATGGCGCTGCCGCTGCTGATCTTCACGCTCGGCCTTTTCACGCTCGTCATCAACGCCTGCATGCTTTACCTCGTTCACTGGCTCATGGGGACGCATTTCGAGGTGGACAGTTTCGGCTGGGCGTTCATCGGCTCGCTGGTCATCAGCATCGTGTCGGTCGTGCTGAACGTCCTGACTGGCACCGGCAATGCCCGCATCACCGTTCGTCGCGGCCCGCCGCGCGATCCGAATCGCCCCGGCGGCGACGGCCCGGTGATAGACGTCTAAGCCGCCGGCTTCAATTGATACGCCGCGTGCCGCGTGGCGATTCCTTGCGCGTTGAAATCCCGCTCGAAGTCCGTCGTCAACTCCGCCAGTTCCTTCGGCGTTTCAACCAAGTGAAATGACTTATCAGCGCCAAACACTTCCCGCATCTGCGCGAAATAATCCGCGTCATCGGTCCGCAGAAAAATAATTCCGTCCGGCAATAAGACTTTTCGCGCGAGGGCGGGGAAGCGTTCATTGATCAAGCGGTGCCGCCGATGTTTCTTCTTCGGCCACGGATCGGGAAAATAAATATGCAGCGCGCTCACCGAGCGCGGCGGCAACAACCATTCGAGGAAGTAACTCGACTCGATTCTCACGCCGCGCAGATTTGTCAATCCCAGCCGCCGGCCTTTGCGGTCGAGTTTGGCGATGCGCCCGAGCAATCGCTCCACCCCGATGAAATTTTTCTCCGGCTGTAGGCGCGCGTACTCGGCGATGAACGAAGCATCGCCGCAGCCCAGTTCCACTTCGAGCGGTTGCGGTCTTGGGAAAAGATTTTGCGGATCCAGCCGCTCGATGATGGACGGCAACTCGACCAACAAACTGGATTGCGCGCTGGCGGGCTTAGTGTGCATCGAGTCGCCCATACTTCCGAATCTCCGGCCACAACCACGCGATCATCAGCACCACCAGGATTGTGCCGACGCCGCCGGACACGACCGAGACGACCGCGCCCATCGCGGCGGTGTTGCCCATCGCCCTGCCAAAAAGATGCGCCACCGCGCCGGATTCAAATTCGCCCAGCTCGTTCGAGGTGCCGATGAACAGATTGTTCACGGCGGACACGCGCCCGCGTTTTTCGTCCGGCGTCAGCAACTGCACGAGTGTGTGCCGCACGACGACGCTCACGTTGTCCGTCGCGCCCGCGAGGAACAGCATCAGGAACGAAAGCCAGAACCACTGCGAGAAACCAAAGCCAATCGTCGCCACGCCGAAACCCGCCACCGCCCACAGCAGCGCGCGCCCGGCTTTTTGCAGCGGTGGCCGATGCGCCAGCACGAACGAACAAACAATCGCCCCCAGCGGCAGCGCCGTTTGCAGACAGCCGAGCCACGCCGGGCCGACGTGCAAAATTTCCTTCGCGTAAACCGGCAGTAACGCCGTCGCACCGCCGAGCAGCACTGCGAACATGTCCAGCGAGATGATGCCGATGATGATTCGCGTCGAGAACACGAAGCGAAATCCCGTGAGCAAATTCCGCAGCGACATTTTTTCGCGGGCTTTCACGACGTGCTCTTTCTTGATGAGGCTGACCAACGTGCAGCAGACGATCGCGGCCAGTGCGTTCAGCGCGTAAACCGGCCAGGCACGATGCCCGTCGTGCTCGATGATGAATCCGGCCGCCGCCGGGCCGAGAATGGATGAGAGTTGAAACGCGCTGCTGTTCCACGTGACGGCGCGGGAGAAAAGTTTGCGCTCCACAAGTTGCGGCAAGAACGAAGCCGTGGCCGCCCAGAGAAATGTCCGCGCCGAACCGGCGATGAACAGGCAGAGATAAGTCCACTCCACCGGCGCGCGCAGGCCCGAGATGCACGCCAGCCCGACGTTTGCGCACGCCATCAGGATCGTTGTCACCACGATGACGTGCTTGCGGTTGTAATTGTCCGCCACGTGTCCCGCCGGCAGCGTGAACAACGCCATCGGCACCACCAGCGTCAAGCCGATCATTGCCAGCGCCATCGCCGAGCCGGTGCGGTCGTAAAGTTCCCAGCCCACCGCCATCGCAAACATGAGTTGGCCGAACGACGCCACAAAACGTCCCACCAGATACAGCCGGAAATCGCGGTCGCGAAAAACCGCGTACGCGTCGTTGCCCGGCGGTGGCTGCGGCGCATCCGGTGTGTCGAGTGGTTCGATGGCTTCCATGAACGCGCACAAGGTAGCGAAGAATTTCCGCGCGTCGAGTTTCCGTGCTTTGCGGCCCGCGGCGTTTGTGGCAACGTCGCATGGCAGACAATGAATCCTGAAAGCCCAAACAACCCGCCGCGACCACATCGCTGGCCCTGGCTGGCGCTGGCGTTTGTGTTGCTCGGCGTGCTGTTCGCCGTGCTCTGGATTGCGCTCGAAGTGCGCCGGCTGCAATGGCAGAAGTCAGTTGCCTTGCCGGAATCCAGTTCCGCTCCCACCAACTCCGCGCACTGATCAGCGATTGGTTTCGATACGCTCCGTTGTTCCCGTCGCGAAGAAGTGCAGCCAGCATTTCGTCACCGGCTTCCCGTAAATCCGCGACAACGCCAGCGCGTAAAGTTTCAACTGCGGCTCGTAGTGCTTCACTTTCTGGTCGAGTTCGTGCGGCTCGATCTGGTCCGTCTTGAAATCCAGCAGCCAGATTTCCTCCGGCGCGACGACGGCCAAATCAGCGGTGCCCTGAACCACGACGAATTCGTCCGCCGCCATTTCGCGCCGGCTGGCGGGCGAAATGAGCTGATTCAACTCATCACAAGTCAGCCGCGCTGTGAACGGCAGTTCACGAACGACGTATGGCCTTCGTTCCAAAATCGCCCGACCAGAATCCGAAACCCAAAAACCCGCCAGCGCCCGCCAGTCCAGTGCGTTCGTCTCGGCATCGGAAATCAGCCCCAGCTTCTTGAGTCGTTGCGCTTCACCTTGAAGCTCGGTGACACTCGCCGTCTGTTCCAGCGCGACGTGTTGAAGAAATTTGTGATGCGCCGTGCCGACTTCCGCCGCCGTGAGCCGCTGGGATTTCCCGCCGGCCTTTGCGCTTCGGGTTTGGAGGCGGCTGATGCGCGGCTGAAACAACTTCACCGATTCATCGGGCTGCTCATCCATCGCCTGTCGCCGCAAGGCCGTCACGGAAGTTTTCGCGCCCTGCCGCACCGCCGCGAGATGTGGATAGGTCCAACTCAATCGCGCTCGCAACGTTGCCACGCGTGCGGCGTCCGGCGGTGGAGTATCGTTGCGAGCTTTTGTCGCAGCGACAACTTGTGGCAGGGCAAACACGTCATCGTGCCCGTCGTGAAGCCGCCATGTCAGCAGATCATTTCCGCCGCTCACTTCCTCACGCCAATCCGAGTCGCGCGTCGCCAGCGGCAGCCAGCGCAGCAACCAATCCAGATGACTGCGCGCGGACAAGACGTCATCCGTCGTGAGCGCGGCGTCTGAGCCAGTCCACTTGAGCGCCGCCGCTTCGCGCCGACTCGTGCCGATGAGAATTAACTGGTCGCGCGCGCGGGTGAGCGCCACGTAGAGCAGCCGCAATTCTTCGCCGCGCAGTTCGCGTTTCTCGCGTCGCCGCGCGAGCCAATGTGTCAGGCCGAGGTAACTTCCCTCCGCGTCCGGCGGCGTGATCTTGGGACACAAGCCGAGCGTTTCATCGAGCAGAATTGTTTCGTTCAAATCACCCTCGTTGAAATTCGTGCCCAGCCCGGCCAACGCGACGACGGGATATTCCAGTCCCTTGCTTTTGTGAATGCTCACCAGGCGCACCGCGTCCGCGGCGGGCGGCGGCGCTGGCGCTCGATCCAGTTCCTCATCCGCCTGGGCGCGCACGAAGCGCAGGAAGCGATAGAGTCCCTGCCGCTGATACGGATCAAATTGCCGCGCGAGATCGAGCAACTGCCGCACGTTGGCCGCGCGCTCCGGCCCGCGCTCGCCCGCGAGCAGCAGCGCTTCGTAATGTGTTTCCGCCAGCGCCGTCTCGAGACATTGCGAGAGCGAAGTGTGCCGGAGCAAATCGCGCCAGAGCGTGAATCGGTCGAGGAACAATGCGGCTTTGGCGGCGGCGTGTTGCGTGTTGCGTGTTGCGTCAAGTGGCAAAGCCGCCTGCGGGTGAATCGCGGCCGCCGCCGGCTGCTTGACGGAACACGCAACACGCAACACGGCTTCCCACAAAAATCCTTTCGGCAGCGCGAGCCGGACTTGCACGAGTTCTTCGAGCGACAAACCCGCCAGCGGCGAGCGTAACACGGCGGCGAGCGGTACGTCTTGCAACGGATTGTCCAGCAACTGAAGGAGGCTCAACAGATCGCTCACTTCGAGACTTGCAAAAAATCCATCCCGCGCCGCGCTCAGCGGCACGCCCGCGCGCGCAAATTCTTTCGCGAACGCTTCGGCGCGTCCGCCCGGCGAACGCAGCAGCACCGCCATGTCGCTCCAGCGCACGGGGCGAAACTCTTTCGCGTCTTTGTCCCAGACTTGAAATCCGCCCTCGCGCAATTCCTTCAACCGCCGCGCCACCAAGCGCGCCTCGCGTTCGACCGCCAGCAAATCCGTCACGTCGCTCGAAGTGTTTTGCGTTTCATCACTCTCTGGACTGCCGGACTCCGGCTCCGGCTTGGCAATCAAGTGAAGCTCGACACAAGGCTCGTCGCCTGTTTTTGCGGATAACGCACTCCGCGATTCCTTTGCGCCGAAGTCCAGCGCCTCGTAATCCACGCCGCCGATTTCGCGCCGCATCAACGCGCCGCACAGTGGATTGATGAACTTCAGCAAACCCTCGCGGCTGCGAAAATTTTCCGTGAGTGAAAGCGCGAGGCCGGCGCTGGTAGGGCGCGTCACTCCGTGCGCGCCGCCGATTGGCAAACCATGCGCGGCGGGCAGGGGACTGCCCGCCCTAGCTTCGTCGTCAGGCGACCAATGCTCGTGATAACTCTGAAAAATTTTCGGATTCGCCCGGCGGAAGCGATAGATGCTTTGCTTCACGTCGCCGACAAGAAAGCGGTTTTCCAAATCCTCCTCGTCCTCGTTCTCGTCCTCGTCCTCGACTGCCCCCGGAAAATTCGAGGACGAGGACGAGGAGGAGGAGGAGGACGACGACGAGCTACGGCTCAACGCCGTGAGGATCGCATCCTGCGCGGCGTTGATGTCCTGATACTCGTCCACAAAAACGTGCGCCAGCCGCGCGCGCCAGGCGTTGGCGATGACTTCATTGGCGAGCAACCGCAACGCGAATTGTTCCAAGTCGGCAAAATCCGCTCCGGCCAGTTCGCGCTTCTTCGCCGCGAACGATTCCGAAAATTCGCTGACCATTCCCAGTAACGCCCGCAAGTTGCCCCGTGCCCAATCCCAGTCTTGCTTCAACGGATCGCCGCCGTCGCGGGGCAGCAGTTCAGCGAGAAATTCCGCGTCGTCAAAAAATCCCGCGAGCGGATCGCGGAACTTGCCGATGCTGCCGCGCGGCCAGTTCTCCTTCACGTCGGCGGATTGGATTTCGCGAATTGCCGCCTGCGCTTCCGCCAGCGTTGGCGCGGCGGGAAGTTTCTTGAGCGCCGCTGCCGTGAGTCGAAGAGCTGCGGTCTCGCCAGCCACAGCGGCAATTTCCGCCTGCCACTCAGCTCGCAATTCACCCACCGCGCTGACGAACAACTCGCGCCACGCTTCCGGTTCTTCGCTGGCAAACTGCGCCTCCTGCGCCGCGAGCCAGCCGGCAGGATCAGGCAGCGATTGCGAATACGTGTGCAGTTTCACGACGAGGTGACGGATTTTTCCATCCGCGCCACGTCCGACGGAGCGAATGAGCGCTTGCACGGCGCGCGCGCGGTCGTCCGCGCCGGCGTAGTGGCGCTCGAAGATTTCGTCCAGCGCCTCGCGTTGCAACGGCGCGGTCTGCGATTCGTCCAGCACGCCGAACTGCGGATCGAGACTCAGCTCGTGAAAATGCTCGCGCGCGAGTTGCAGACAGAAACCGTGCAGCGTGCTGATGCGCGCGGTGTCGAGCAGCGCGGCTTGTTGCGCGAGATGTTCGGCGAGCGATTCATCCGCCGGCTGCGAGGCGCGCACGGTGTCCAGTCGTTTGAGCAATTCACTGCGCAGGCGACCTCGCATCTCGGCGGCGGCGGCCTCGGTGAACGTGACCATCAAAATATTTTCCAGCGAAACGCGATCCTCGATAACGAGCCGCAGACAACGCTCGATGAGCGTGTGCGTCTTGCCCGTGCCCGCGCCGGCGACGAGCAGCAAGTTGCCCTTGCCGGTGATGGCGAGGTGTTGTTGGGAAGTGGGATCGCTCATGGTGCGGGGAACATTCAACATTCAACATTCAACGCCCAACATCCCGGGAGCGCGCGTTGGCCTTCGGCGTTGAGCGTTGAATGTTGAATGTTTTCATTCTTTGTTCTCCTTCGCCGGACTGCGCAATGCCCGGAACGGTTGCGTCCACGGATCAAAGCGGCACACGGGGCGAAAGTCGCAGTAATCACACGCCGTGGTCTTGTTGATGCGAAACGGCGACGCGGAAATTTCACCGGCGAAAATCCGCCGCGCGTGCTCGCGCAAATGCGCCTCGACTTGTTCGCGGAGCGCTTCAAATTCCGCGGCGGGCAGCGCGTCGTTGCCGCGCTGGGCGAGCGTGCCGTCCTTCTTGAACGCGAATCGAAACTGGTCGCCTTTGGCTTCGCCGCGATGATCGAAGTGCGTGAGTTCGTCCGCCAGGAATCGCCCGCTGTGCCGGTAGGCGGCGCGTTGCGATTGCGGATCGTTGACAAGAATTTCGCTCCGGCCCGAACCACTCTTCGCTGCGCCGCCGTTGAGCGGGACATAGAAAACTCCGGCGGGCGTGAGCGCGGTTGCGTCGAGAATATCCTTCGGCAGGCGCAAATGTTTTAGCACGCCGAGATACGAGAGCAGTTGCAGTTCAAGCCCGTGATGCAATTTCACGGGATCGAGTTCGCGCACGCGAGACTTGTAATCCATGACCACGGCGAGCGGTGGAACGTTCGCGCGGCGCAGCACGTCCACGCGATCAATCCGCCCGCGCAGCACCAGCGCGCGCTGGTCGCTGCCGGGCAATTCAATCCGCCACGACGGCAGTTCGCCATGCTCGTCGTCGAAGGCAATTTCGCAGGCGACCGGATCAAACTCATATTGCGCCATCCAGGTGATGAGTGTCTGCACGAGGCGTTGCAATCGCTCGATGAGCCACTCGCCCGCGAATCGCGCGGCGGCGTCGGCGGTGAACTTGCCACCAGCGAAGTCGGGCAACATTTCGCGCGCGATCGCGGTGACGAGTTCGGCAGCGGCTTGCGGCGCAAGATCGCGCCATTGGCGGCCCGAGGCGCGGACGCGGCGGTGAAATTCATCGAGGACTTCGTGGTGGAAGCTGCCTTTGTCGCGATCATCAAACTGAAACTCTTTGCGCTCCTGCAAGCGCAAGGCGCGCGCGGCGAAGAAGCGGAACGGGCACGCCGCAAAATCTTCCAGCGCGCTGACGGAAGTTTTCAGTTCGCGACCGAAGAGTGCCTCAATCGTGGGCGGAGGCAATGGGCTAATGGTTAGCGCAGCTTGAATCTCGCGGCCACGTGCGACGAAATCTTCGATGGCCGGAATGGCAAGCGTCGCGGCGAGTTCCGGCTGACGCAGCAATGGCGCTTCGATTTCGCAAAGTTGCTCGCCTTCCAGCCAGTCGTCCGGCATTTGAAAAGTTTCTGTGCTCGCGCCGGTGATGCGCTTCACGTGGTCGAGAGACGGCGAGGGATTGAGCGCTTCGCCGGCGTCGTTGTGCGTCGCGCGCGTGAGCACGAGCCGCTCGGAGGCGCGCGTGCAGGCGATGTAGCCGAGATAGCGCTCGTGGCCGAGTCGTTGAAAGAGCGTCGGACCGAGACGGACGTTTTGCAGTTCGAGACCGGCGCGGTCGGCGTCGGTGAGAATCAGGCTGCGCGCGGTCGGCGCGGGGAAATCGCCTTCGTTCAAGCCGAGCAGGAACGCGATTTTCAGGTCGGGGTTGCGCGAGCGATCAATCGCGCCGATGAGCACGGAATCCAAAACCGGCGGTACGACGCCGACGCTGAGTCCGGCGAGTCCGGCTTCGAGAATCGGCAGCCAGTCGCGCGCGGAAAAATTTTCGGCGGGAAACGCGAGCGCGAGATTGTCGAGCCAGCCGGTCATTTGCTCGAGCACCGAGGAGTGAGGCGCGGCGTGCGAGTTGTCGGAGGCCAGGTGCTGCGCGGCTTCATCATCCCAGCGTTCGAGAATTTTTTCGGCGTCGAGCGCGAACCAGAGTTCGCGGCAGGCATCGGCGAGTTGCGCGCCGTTGGGTGCGGCGGCGACCCGTTCGCAGAATTTTGCGAAGGGCGGAACGATGCTCTGGCGCAGGCGTTCGAGCGATTCGTTGAGCGCGGCGCTGTGCGTGTGCGGGAGCGGTTGTTGCCAGAGACTGCCCGCCCAGCCGCGTTCGAGCGCGAGGTTTTCGAGCCGATCCAGTTCGCCTTCGCTCGCGCGTACGAGACCGGTCTTGAGCGCGCCGAACCAGTCTTCGTGCCGCCAACCAAACGCCGGGAGGCGCAGGGCGAAGCGCGTCAACTCGGCGAGCGGATGATGCGAAACGGATTCGCGGCGATCCATGAAGAAGGGAATCGCGTAACGCCGGAACTCGCGCGCGAGCGTGGCGTGATGTGGTTCGAGCGAGCGGACGATGACGGCGCAATCGCGATAGCGTCCGCCGGTGCGGACGTGGCGGAGGATTTCGCGCGCGACGAAGGCGGCTTCGGCGGAAGCAGACGGACACTCGACGAGGCGGAGCGCGACCGTCCCGGTCGCAGCGGGTCCGACTGCGTGAGGCGTCGGTGGAATCGAATCGCTGCTGGCGTGTGGGCGTGCTGCGACCGGGACGGTCGCGCTCCAATGTGCTTCGAGCGCGGCGAGTTTCGGGCTGGAACTGAAACGCGTTTGGGTGTCGCTGCGTTTGAGCGTGATGGTTTCGATTTCGATTCCTGGAATCGCCGCCAGACCGTCTCGGCAGCGGAGAAAAGTTTGTCCAACCACCGACCACGTGGAGAGCCACGAGGGTTCGGACGCGGGTTCTCGTTCAAGACAGAACGCGAGCGTGGCGCGTTCGCAACGCGGAATGAGCGCGGCCAGCAGAGCGAGTTCCTGCGGCGTCATTTCGGCGAAGCCGTCGAGCCAAAGGGCGGAGAGGGAAAGTTGAAAGTTGAAAGTTGAAAGTTGAAAGTTTCCGCGCAGGGCATCGGTGGCGAGGTCGAGGAGTTGGGTGGCGTCCTGCACTTTGTGTTCGCCGAGCCACGCGGCGTAGGCGTCGAGAATGAGCGCGAGGTCGTGAAGTTTGTCGCGCAAGGTCGGCGAGGTGTCGCGGCTGGCGGCGAGTTGCTGGAGCTTGGGCGGCGAAAGGTGATGCCGTTGCAATTCGCGGAGCAGCAGACTCAGTTGCTGGGCGAAGCCGGTGAGCCGGGCCGACGCGCGGAAAACTTTCAGCGCGGATTGATGCCGCAGCAACAGCGCGCGCAGGACCATCACGCGGCCTTCCTCGCTCAACAATTCCGGGCGGGCGACGCCGAGTTGATCGAGGATAAATCCCGCGAGCCGCTCGAAGGAAAGAATTTGCAGCCGCGTGTAACCGGGGAGCGAATCATCGGCGAGCAACTGGCGTTCAAGTTGAAACGTGGCTTGCTTGGGCGCGAGCAGCAGCAACGGCGGGCCTTCGGGCGAGCGGAGCAGTTCGGCGCGAATCTCGGCGAGACAACGGAAAGTTTTTCCGCTGCCCGCCGGGCCGAGAAGGAATCGCGCTTGCACGCGCAACGTTGTAGCGAAGCCGCGCCGGTGAGACCAAGCAACAAAAGATTTTTATTTGCGCGGGTTGGACCGTATTTGTCCGTCGGCGGGATTAAACTTCCACGGCTTTGCCCGGCTGCGGCTGGATGATTTTGATTTTCGGATGGCGGGCGCGGATTTGTTGCTCGAACCATTTGCGCGAGTCGTCGCCGCCGTGGCCGAGCAGTACAGCGCGCGGCGAAACCTGGCTGACGAAATCGAGCAGGTCGGTTCGGTTGGCGTGGGCGGTGAGATCGAAGTCCTGGACGTCACACTTGCGGGTGACGCGTCCGGCGCTGGGGCTGAAGACAAACGTCTCGCCGGGTTTGCTTTTCTTGAGCCGGCCCGCGGGCGAATCGGGATCGGCGTAGCCGACGAAGAAAATGGATTGGCGTTCATCGCCGGTCATGCGCGCGGCGAGATCGTGGGCGGCGGTGTTCTCGGCCATCATGCCAGAGGTTAGAACAAAGATGCGCCCGCCGCTGAGCTTCATCGTTTGCGACTGGCCCTTTTCGAGGACGACGAGGTTGTGCGCTTCGTGGAGTTGAAGGTTCGAGTGCTGGCGATGCGCGCGGTGGGCTTCGAGATCGTAAATTTCTGTGAACACGCGT
>SCTL01000174.1 GCA_004297495.1 Verrucomicrobiota bacterium | reverse complement strand
GCCGTGACAATCATGTCCTCCAGCAATTGCGCGTCGCCCGGATTCAACGCCTGCGGATCAATCTTCACCGCGGCGAGCGTGCCGTCGCACTTCGCCGTGACTTTCACCGCGCCGCCACCGCTGGTGGCTTCGACGGTTTTGGCCGCGAGCGCCGCCTGGACTTGTTCCATCTGCTGCTGCATCCGCGCAGCTTGTTTCATGAGTTTGCCAATGCTCGACATAGTTGAGAGTTGAGGGTTAAGCGTTGAGAGTCAGGCGCGGACGTCCACGATTTGACCTTTGAAAACTTCCAAAGCTTTTTGAATAAGAGGGTCGTTCTTGAAATCGTCCTGGCTGAATGGGACGGAGGAAGTTTTTTCCTTCGCAGCCGGCGCGGCGGGAGTTGCGGCCTTCACTGGCGCGGGGGGAGCAGCAGCCGCGGCGGGCGCGGGCGCGGGTTGTGGCACGGGCGTGACCGGCGCGCGATTGGCCGGCGCTTCGGCTTTGATGAATTTGAACTGCGAGTTCGGATGGCCGAGTTCCGCGAGCTTGGTTTGTAGCAACGCGTGGTTGCGCGCGTTGTCCACCAGCGCGAGATGATCGGCGAACTCGGGATCAAAGCCAATTGTGAACACGCCCTTGGCGAACGAAACGGGATGCGCTTCGAGCAGATAACTTCTCACGAACGGACTCGCGCGACCGGCGGATTCGACGAGTCTAGCCCAGAGCGTTTCGAGTTCCGTCGCATCGCCGGGAACGGCGGCTGGCGCGGCGGGCGTCGTGGCTGCGACTGTCGCGGGGGTGATGGCAGCGGGTTTGGCTGCTGCGGGTTTCGGCTCAGAAAGTTGGGACGCGGTGGAACGCGTCCCTACCGATTGCGACGGAGCGGGCGCAGACGCCGCGCTGCTCTGGCCACTTCGCAGCGCGTTCAACTGTTTCAGCACTGTGTCGAGATTCACGGCGTTGCGCGCTTCGATGGCGCGGAGCAGCGTGACCTCCATCAAAATCTTTTTCGACGCGGCGTCGCGCAGGCGGATTTCGGCGTCGGCGAGAACTTCGAGAATGCGGCCCAGTCCGTCCGCCGACGCGAGCGCGCATTGTTCCTTCAACGAGCCGGCTTCGGCTTCGGAAACTTCCAGCAGATTCAAGTCGCCTTTGGAAACTTGGAAGAGCAGCAGGTTGCGGAAGTGATTGAGCAAATCGCCGAGCAGCCGCCCGAGGTCCTTGCCTTTTTGCGCGAGGTCGTTGAGTTGGTGCAGCGCGGTGTGAATCTCGCCCGCGAGCACGGCGCGGCTGAGTTCGAGAATCTGGCCCTGCGCGGTGAGACCGAACATCGAGAGCACGTCGGCTTCCTCGATCTTGTCGCCGCAAAAGCTGATGAGCTGATCCAGCGCGCTTTCGGCGTCGCGCATTCCGCCGTCCGCGCCGCGTGCGATGGCGAACAACGCTTCGCCGTCAATCTTCACCTTCTCCTTGGTCGCGATTTCCGAGAGTTGCTTCACGATGAGCGCAGTGGGAATGCGGCGCAGATCGAAGCGCTGGCAGCGCGAGAGGATCGTGGGGAGAACTTTTTCCGGATCAGTCGTCGCGAACATGAACTTCACGTGCGCGGGCGGTTCTTCGAGCGTCTTGAGCAGCGCGTTGAACGCCGCGGTCGAGAGCATGTGAACTTCGTCAATGATGTAAATTTTGAACTTCGAGGACGCGGGCGCGTATTTGCAGGTCTCGCGCAACTCGCGCACCTGCTCGACGCCGTTGTTGCTCGCGCCGTCAATTTCCAGCACGTCAATCGAGCGGCCCTCGGCGATCTCGCGGCACTTCTCGTCACTGTCGTCAAAGTCCACCTTCGGGCCGCCGGTGCAGTTGAGGCATTTGGCGAAGATGCGCGCGATGGTGGTCTTGCCCGTGCCGCGCGGCCCGCAGAACAGATACGCGTGCGCGATGCGGCTCTGCGCGATGGCCTGCGAGAGCGTCTGCGTGACGTGCTCCTGCCCGACCACGTCGGCGAACCGTTGCGGGCGATATTTTCTGGCAATTACCTGATAGGACATGCGCGATTAAGTTTAAGAGAAAGATTACGATTAAGATTCCGCGAGTCGAGCCGGTGTTTCAAATCGTCCATCGTAAATCCCAAATCGTAAATAGAAATGCTAGGGTGACCACGGCAGATACGGAGCAAACTACCGTTGCTGCCTTCCGGCCCTGGCGGGGTTCGTAAGTCCACATTCCATGGGCCCTAGCGGCGTAAACTGTGCGGCACGCACGGCGTGGCTTCAAGCGCAATCCGCGGCGGCGCTCGACGAATTACTGCATCGCATCCAGCAATTCATCCAATGACACCCTGGCAAAGCTCGTCCCATAATCGCTCATGGCGTAAGGAATGATGAGTTCGCGTTCATGCAACAGCAGCCCGCACGTGTAGACCACGTTCGGCACGTAGCCCTCGCGCTCCGTGGCGTCGGGCGCGAGCAGCGGTTCGCGCAGCCGGCCGATGACGATCGTGGGGTCTTCGAGATCGAGCAGGAACGCGCCAAGGCAATACTTCCGCATCGGGCCGACGCCGTGACTCAACACCAGCCAGCCCGCCTCGGTCTCGATGGGTGAGCCGCAGTTGCCGATCTTCATGAATTCCCACGGCTGGCCGGGCGTGAGCAGCAACTCGCGCGTTTCCCAGAAGTGAATGTTATCCGAGGACATGATGAAAATGTTTTCGTCGTCCTGCCGCGAGAGCATGACGTAACGGCCCTTGATTTTGCGCGGGAACAGCGCCATGCCTTTGTTCTGCACGCCCGCGCCGTTGAGCGTGATGAATTTGAAATCGAAGAAATCCGGCGTCGCCAAAAGCTGCGGCAAAATAATTTTCCCGTCGTAAGCCGTGTAGGTCGCGTAGTAGGTCTGGCTGCCGTCGTCGTCGTGAAAGCGTACGAAGCGCGCGTCCTCGATGCCGTTGCGCTGGCTGGGCGTGGACGGAAAAATCACGCATTGTGAAACGCGGCGGTCGCGCGGGAAGCGGACTTCATAATTTGATTCCGCCAGCAACATCATGCCGCGCGCGGCGCGGTCGAGGTGCGCATCGGCGGGGTCGCTGTTCGCGCGCGTGGTTTCCAGCGCGTGGCGCAAGTCGTCAAACGTGAAGGAGTCGCCGAATTGATCGAGCACGCGCTGGCAGAGGTCGTCCTGCATCCCGAGTTCCTGAAGTTTGCGCGCGAAGAGATTTTTTTCGTAGGCAGCGTTGGGCACGCGCTCCGGCTCCATCATGAACGGCACCGGCTCGGTGAGCGAAATGCGATGGTCGGCGTCCACGATCCCGGTGCGGAAGGCAATCGAGGAGATATGGCCCTCGCCCGTGGCGCGCAGGCTGAGAATGAAACGCAGCGAGCCGGGCGGCAGGTCGGATTGGTCGAAGTGCGGCACGATGGACGGATTGAACAGCGCCGCCGCCTCGAAGGAATACTCGTGTGTGAAATAAGAGCCGAGCAACGCGGCGCGTTCGGGCGAAGGTTCGCGCGGGTCGGCGAGGTAATGCCGCACCTGGTGGAAACGTTTGCGGAGAAAATTCTCCACCTGCTCGTGGCGGTCGCCGAATTCAGCGAGCACGGCCTGCAAGAGCCGCGCGACTTCCTCCTCGGAAAGCGTCATCACGCGCGCGACAATCCGGCGGGCGATGTCTTCGGTCGTCG
The DNA here is from genome assembly GCA_004297495.1 of Verrucomicrobiota bacterium. Lineage (GTDB taxonomy): Bacteria > Verrucomicrobiota > Verrucomicrobiia > Limisphaerales > JADLHS01 > SCTL01. The sequence goes on along the minus strand of SCTL01000174.1, from coordinate 11,216 downwards.
GATGAAACGGGCGCAAGAGAACGCGGGCGCGGTCCGGGACGAGCGTCGGCCCGATGCGCCGGGCGTGAAGATTTTCCACTCGCGCGCGGTTGGTTCGTCTCACGGGAGTGCGGGTCAGTGTCGTGGTGCTCATAGTTCAATTTCAGTTGGCGTTTTCATTTTCAATGTCCGTTCCCGGTCGGCTCCCTAAAACTCGTCATCGCGTTTTGCAGCGCCCGCATTTCCGCGAGCGCGATCAGGAACGCGAGCGTGGATTCCGCGCCTTCGTTCGCGCTGACGCGGTCCACTTGCAAACCGTCGTGGCAACCGCCGGTCGTCGCGTCGTACAGCGCGAGACCGAGATCATTGCGGCCCAGAAACCACTCGAAGGCGCGGCGCGCTTCGGCGACCCAGAACGGATCGTTGGTCGCATGATAAGCCTCGATGCACGCCGAGACCGTGACCTGCGCCTCGATGGGCTGCTGGTCAAATTGCGCGCGCGTCTGGCCGCGCGGATAGAAACCGTTCGAGCCGATGGGCCGCAACGCGCCGGCGTCGGTCGTTTGCAATTTCACCAGCCAGCGCAACGATTCGAGTCCGGTGTCGAGCATCGCGGCGTTGTTGGTGTCACGACCGGTGAGGATGAGCGCGTGCGGCAATTTTGCATTCGCGTAAGTGAGTTCGTTTTCGAACCACTGCCACTCGTTGTGCGTGCAGGCCGCGTAGCTCTTCATCAATTTCGCCGCCAACGCTTCCCGAACCTGGTTCACGAAGCGGTCGCCGCTGAGCCGTTGCAGATATTCGTGGATGGCGATGAGCACGAGCGCCCAGCCGCGCGGCGCGCCGAACTCGGAGGCGGCGGGCAGCGCCTGCTCAAATAACTGGGCCGCGAGCATTTGAAAACTGTCGCGCCCGGACTGGCTCATGCACCGGCCCAGCGCCCACAGCGCATAGCCGTGCGAATCCTCCGAGCCGGCTTCTTCGAGCCAGCGGCGGTCGAAGCTCATGAAATTGCGAAAGCGATGGTTCTCCGGGTTGTAGGCATGGCTCAAAAACGCCGTGTAAGTCGCGCCCAACTCGCGGACACGCGGCGATTCGTCGCCGAGCCGTTGGAGCATCAACGTGAGCACGAGAGCGCGCGCGTTGTCATCGGTGCAATAGCCCTCGGCAAAATTCGGCACGGTGCAGCGCGCGTGCTGGAACATGCCGGTCGAGTCGGTCATACGAAACAAATGATCCAGCCGCAAATCCGGCAACTGGCCGGGCTGCTCGTCGAGCGTGCGAATGGGCGAGGATTTTCGACCGACGAAACTGTGATCGAGCCGCGCCTGCTCGAACGATTTCGCGTAGGCGCGCGCCACGCTGGGCCAGACCATGTCGCGTCCCGCGAGGAAGGCGCTCTTGCGCATCGCGTGCCGCAGCGGTTCGTTGTGCAGTAAACCGACGACCGCATCGGCGATGGCTTTCGCGTCGCGGAACGGAATAATTTTGCCGCGATCCTCGGCGAGCAATTCCACGGCGTGCCAGTAGGGCGTGGAGATGACGGCGTTACCGTTGCCGTAAGCGTAGGCCAGCGTGCCGGAAGTGATCTGCGCCTCGTTAAGATACGGGGTGAGATAAATATCCGCCGCGCCGATGAAGCGCATGAGTTCCTCCAACTCAACAAAGCGATTGAAAAACACGACATGCTTTTGCACGCCGAGGTCCTTGGCGAGCCGTTCGAGACTCAAGCGATACGCCTCGCCCTGTTCGCGCAACAAACTCGGGTGCGTCTGCCCGAGCACGATGTAAACCACGTTGGGAAACTCGCGCGCGATGTCCGGCAACGCCCGCAAGGCGTGCTCGATTCCCTTGTTCGGTGAGAGCAAGCCGAAGGTAAGCAATACGATTTTTCCAGCGACGCCGAATTCATCCTTGAAATAATTCGGGTCGGCGAACGGCATGTCAGGAATGCCGTGGTGGATCAGATCAATCTTCCCGGACGGCGGTTGAAAAACATTTTGCAAAAATTCCCGCCCGCGCTCGGCCATCACGACCAGCCGCGTCGAGAGCCGGATCACTTCGCGCATGACGCGGCGTTTTTCCGCATCCGGCTCACGCAAGACGGTGTGCAACGTCGTCACGATGGGCATTCTGAGTTCACGCAGCAACGCGAGCACGTGGCTGCCCGATGGCCCGCCGAAAATGCCGAACTCGTGTTGCACACAGACGAGGTCCACGTCGGTGATGTTGAGGAATTCCGCCGCGCGCAGGTAGGAAGGCAGGTCTTGCTCCGCGATTTCAAAGCGCACTTCGGGCGGATAATTGTAGCCGCCCTCGAGGTCGTTGACCGGCACGACGAGGCATTGCACGTCGGGAAAGGCGGTCGCGTAGGCGCAACGGAGATCGGACGTGAATGTGGCAATGCCGCATTTCCTCGGCAGATAGTCGCCGAGAAACGCCACTTTGCGGATACCCGATGGTTTTTCCATGAGACTTTTTTCCTCTCCTGGCGGACCGTTCTCTTCTTCGGCCCGCCCCGGCGAAGCGCTCGCACGCGTCGCCGAACCCGTGGGCGGCGTTCTTAATCTAGCGCAAACTTGCGGATTTCAAAACTTCAACTCGCCTTTGAGAACGGGTTGAATAATCTCACACGGTTTCCCGGAATGCGAACTTAACTCAATGACCATGATGAAAAATATTTTCGTTCCTTTGCTCGCCCTGAGTCTTTGCGGCGTTGCCGGTTTGGCCCACGACACCGGAACGGTTGCCGTCCCCGACGCCACGCCCGCGGTGCAATCACTTAAAACTGAAGTCGAGAAGAGCGGTCCGGTCCGCGCGCCCGCAGCGCTCAAGGAAAAAATTCCCGTGAGCGGCCAGGGGTTTTGGAAATTCATCGCGGCCACGAATCTGATGCCGCTGCCGCCGGAGGTTGTGGGCAAGGTCACGCCCGCACATGGTACGGTCATCGTGGACGCGGAGCGGGACATTGTTTATTGGGGGCTGAAGAAAGTCGGGTGGGTCGGCTTCAGCAATCAGTTGCGCGATTCATGGGTGGTGAAGGGAGACGAGCAGTTCACGCACAACAACCTGCACGGTGCGGACATTCTGCCGCGCAAAGGCAAGCTGCCGCTCGTGGCCGCGGCGGACAACGAGGGCTTCAAGGTTTATTTGAGCGACACGACGTTTCTGAATCCGAGAACTTTGGGCGCGCCGACCAACGGGCCGTATGCGACGAATGTGACCTATCGCCCGACGGACACGGCGTTCGTGAACGCAAACCGCATTTTCATCACCGACGGTTACGCGCGCGGCTATTTCATGGAGGCCACGACGGAGCCGCTCGCCTACGTAGATGGATTTTTTGGCGGACACGATTTTTCCAAGACGCCGCACGGCATCACGTTTGATCCGCGTGACAAAAACCTGCTCGTCTCTGCGCGGCCCGAGGGGCAACTCAAACGCTGGTCCATCAGCGGGAAAAAAGTTCTGGAGATCGGCGCGCTGCCGGCGGGCACGCTGTTGTGCGACGTGGATTTGTGGGGCGATTACGCGCTGGCGGCCTGTCTCGAAGGGCCGTTCAATGACGGCTCGACGAACAAGACCGCCGGCCCGCTGATGATCGTGAATCTGAAAAAGAAAACCATCGCGAGCATCATCAAGCCGAAGGCGGAACTCGGCTACGATTTCTGCGAACACATCCACGACGCCTGCTGGTATTTCCGCAAGCACGGACGCGCCACGGACGTGTATTTGATTTTCACGGCGTGGAATCCCGGCGGTCTGGGCGTGCTCAAGCTGGTGAACGCACCGGACTAGAGTGGTTGCCAGAATCCATTTCCGGATTCAGGGGGAACATTCAACATTCAACACTGAACGTCGAAGGGTCGGTGACGGCGCGCTTGTGCGTTGGGAGTTGAATGTTGAATGTTTTCGGAAATTGTTTCTGGCAACCGCTCTAGCAAACCCGCCCCCACAAACCGACCCGCTCACACGCCGTCGGGAATACTCAAGCGGAGGAGTTTGGAGCTGAACTTGAGCTGGCTGCGCCCGGCGGCTTCCGCGTTGATCTTGAATTGAATCCGCTCCCCGCGCTTCACGAGTTGGATGAGTCCGCCGGCGGCGGCAAAGTCCTCGATGTCGCTCACGGTCAGGACGGCGCGCGTTTTCAACTCCGCGAGGATTCGCGGAAGATTTTTTTTCTCGGAACTGGCGAGAAACAATACGTGGCAGTTCGTCGCCTCCCCGATCTGTCTGTATCGGGCGATGACCACGGGATGCCCGTCCACTCGCCGGCCCGCCACCGTCTCGTCCAAAGTCTGGCCGAAAGGATCTTTGCCGAGCACGCCGATGACCAGGTCCGAATTGCTGGCGGCGAAGCTGTTGGTCGGCCATTCGACAAACTTGGCGAAGTTGTAAAGGAAAGCCGCCTTGACGGTTTGCTCCGGCGCGACGAATTCCTGCGCGCCGGCAAGAATCCCGCCCAGCAGCAACAGGCTGCTGAGCGCGGCGAGCCACGCCCGGCGCACCAGTGCGCGGGTGATCAGGCAATGCTTGAACTGGGCTAGAAACGCCATGTCAGTTTGCCGTAAACGCTGCGTTCGACTTCCGTCGCGGGAGCCGCGCTGACGGGGGACGCCCCGAATTCCGCGTGCTGGCTCTCCGCGAGGTCCCGGCCGACGACCGAGATTTGCAGCCGGTCATTCACCTGCCAGGCAAGGCGCACGTCGAAGGTGATGTAGGACGGCACGTGCGGATTGCTCAACTGGTCCACGTACCGCAGGCCGGCGTCGAACTGCCAGCCGCGGGGCAAATTCATTTGCGAACGCAGGGAGAATTGATGTTGCGGCGCGCTGCCTTCGAGCGTGGCCGCAGTGGTGGCGTCAAACCCGGCAACGGCGCGCAAGCTTTGATGCAGGTACGTGTAGCTGCCGGTCAGTTCCCACCATTCGACGACGTGCGCGCGCAGCGAGAGTTCCGCGCCCTGGGTTTCGCCCGCGAGATTGTTCGCCGAGGCCAAGGCAAAGAGGGCGGGCGGCGGCGTGGCCGGCGGCGTGACGGGTTCGAGACTGCGCAAGTGCTCGTAGTCGTTGTAGAACAACGCCAGGTCCACCGAGACCTTGGGATTCAACACGGCGCGGTAGCCGATCTCATACGCGATCAATTCCTCGGACAGGCCGGAGCGGTCGCCGAGGATGGAAAACAAGTTTGTGCCGGTTGCGTCGGCGGGGAAGTTGAGGCGCACGTCATCTTCCGCGCGCGAGGGCGTGCGCACGGCGCGGGAGATGGAGGCCCAGAAAGTTTGCGATTCGCACGGCGTCCAGGCGAGCCGTGCGCCTGGCTGGACTTCCCAGGCGGTGAAATCATTGTGCTCGAGTTTCGTGCCCAGCGTGAGGTGCAGGCAATCTTCAACCACGGCGATTTCATCCTGAATAAAGGCGCTGAACACGTGTGTCGTGCGACGGTCTGGATTGAGCGAGACGGCGAAGCTGTTATCCACGTCGTCGGCGGTCAGCCGATAGCCGACGCCCCAGACCGCCACATTCCGGGGCACGAGCGAGCAACGATGTTGCAAGTCCAGATCGAACAAATCGCGACGCTCCAGCGGCAATCCGCTCTCGCGCTCGGAGTGGTCGTAGTAAGTCTGGAGGCTCAGTTCCGAGTCCGGCGAGAAAGTACGCGTCCAGCGGGCGAGCAAATTGCCACCCTCCACATGGTCGGTGTGCCGGGCCGTGACGAGGTAGGGCGACGTGGCAATCACTTCAGTGCGGACCTGATGCTCCATGCCGTCATAAACATCGCCTTGAAACGTCATCAAGCTGGTGTCATTCACGTCCCAGTCCACGCGGAAACCGCCGCGGCTCATCCACCAGTCGTCGTTCGCGCCGGTGCCGTTGGCGAGGACGGACTCATCGCGATTGAAAAATTTTCCATAGACGCGGGCATAAGCGTTGTCGCCGATCTTTCCGCCGTACCGCGCGGAGACAAAGCCCTCTTCCTCCGTGCCGCCGCCGGCGCTGAAGAGCAACCCTTGCGTGTCCTTCGCGCTTTTGGAAATGAGATTGATGACGCCGTTCACCGCGTTCGCGCCCCAGAGCGTCGCGCCCGGGCCGCGAATGACTTCGATGCGGTCCACGTCCTCGAACATGCGATCAAACGTGTCCCAATAGACGCCGGAGAACAGCGGCGTATAGACGCTGCGCCCGTCGTCGAGCACGAGGAGTTTGCTGGCGAGTTCGTTGTTGAAGCCGCGGGAGGAAACGGCCCAGCGGTGCGCGTCAATGCGGGCCACGTCGAGGCCCGGCACACCGCGCAGGGCGTCGGCCAGTGTGGTCACACCCGAGCGCTGGAGGTCCTCGCCGGAGATGACGTAAATCGCCGCCGGCGCGGCGCTCAATTCCTCCTCGCGCTTGGAAACCGAAATGACTTTCACGCGCATGAGTTGTTCGAGATCGAAGTCGCAGATGCTCGGATTTTTCGTCGCCGACTCCAGCGCGGAATCGGCCCGCGCCGCCGGCATGCCGAGGGTGAGCGCGAGGAGCGTCAGGGAAAGGACGCCGGCGCGGTCAAGTTGCGCGGCGAGCGGGCGGGGAGGCATGAGTGTATTCATGGCGATGAAGGGGTTCTCATTTACTGAACGGCACCAACTCGTAATTCTTGATCACCACTTTTCCGAAACGGCGGATGAAGAGCAACATCAAAGCTTGAAAGGTCGTGGCCGTGGTGCTGTAGCCGAAGAATTCACTGATGGGAATGCCCGCGCCGCGCCACGAGTAGGCGGCGGGAAAAGTATTTTCCAGATTGTAAACCCAGTCGTTGTTGAAACAGGAATGGAAGAATTCCCACACCGGCATGAACAGCACGCCCATGCCCAGCACCCACAGCCAGTACGCCGGCGATTTCACGTAGCGCCGGTAGTTCGCGCTGATGAAATACGCGCCGATGGTGACGATGTAGCCGACCCACGTGAGCCAGTAGAGGTAGTCGGTCTTGCCGGGTTTGGGGAACTTGAAAAAAATCCACGCGAAGCCGATCACCAGCGGAACGAAGACGACGGGAAACACCCAGCTCAATTTCGGCTGCGCCCGCTCGAACCAATGATCCGGCAGCAGATGCGAGTAGAGCGAATACAGCGTCATCTGAAACAAACCGAACAGCGGATAGAACGCGTATTCCATCGCGGGCATGTCGTTGCCGAGCCAGAGATGCCGCGTCCAATGCCACCAGCCTTCGCCCTCCTTCGTGAACCACGCGAGGTAGCCCTCGTGCGGACGATAATGCCACGAGCCGGTTTCCACGCCTTTGTTTTGCAACCAGATGCTCATCGGCACGAAACACAGCATCACCAGCCACGTCATGTAGCCCGTGAACCGCGCCGAATAATACGGCCACGCAAAAATTACTCCGCCCAGCATGTAGGCGATGGCCGAGCCTTCGTAATAATAGCCGCGCAAGTAGAGCCACGTGCCGGCGAGGAAGCTCGCACCCGCGAGCAGCAAACTCAGCGGCGTGGTGAGGCTCAACTTGCCGTTGGGCCAGAGCGGCTGCTCAAGCTTTTCGAGCATGGGAAATTTTTTTGACCGCGCGCGTGAGCACGTTCGGATTCCGGGTGAGCAACGGGGTTTCAAACTGCTGCCCTTTCTCGAACTTCTTGCGCGTGAGAATGCGCGTGGGTTCATGCAGCCCGACCCAGCGTTCCTCTTTCTTGTAAGTGCGGCCCTGGCCGTCCACCACGTAGATGATGTCGTAGAACGCCAGCGTCGCCCACAGATACAAATAATAAAACAGCGGCACCACTCCCAGAATCCAGAGGAATTCGCAGACCGGAATCCGGTGTCCGCTGAACCAGCCGAAGATCGGCACGCGGATCATGAACAGGTCGCGCCCGGGCGGAAACGTCCACACGTAAAGCACGTCGGCGATCCATTCAAAGAGCAACCCCAGCAGCAGCAGCACCGACGCAGTCGTGTAGAAAAACATTTTCCAGGTATCGAACTTGCGGACGATGCGATACTTCCACGCCAGCCAGAACAGCAGCCCGTAATACGGCAGCAGCGCGGCCAGATAAGAGAGTTTCCCCAGCGAGTTCACGTGCAGCAGATTGTCCGGCGGCAAGGGCGTGGCGGTGAAGGTGCAGATATTTGACTGCGCGGCTGCGGGAAGACAGATGCCGATGAGGAACGACAAGCCGGTCAAGATGACCTTGTTCATAGGATTCGCTCTGAATTGGTTTTACCGCCGTGTGACGCCGCCTATTTGCCCCTTGCGCGAACGCAAGTAAAGCCTAAAGCCGGAAGATTTCGGCGGTCGCCACGCTGGCGGCAGCACCAACGTTCACACCGGTTCGCGCGAGCGATCCAGCCGGGCGCGGACAATCTGTGCCAGCTTCTGCGCCTCGAACGGTTTGGCCACGAAATTCACGCCTTCGCGCAAGTTCACGTCCTTGCCGGCTATGTCCGGGCTGTAACCGCTGGTGTAAATCACTTCGAGTTGCGGGTTGTGCTTCAGCAACACCTGCGCGAGTTCCGCGCCCGACATGCCGTCGGGCATCACGAGGTCGGTGAACAACAACGCCACGCTGCTCTGGTGTTCGGTCCACAATTCCAGCGCTTCCAAACCCGTCGTGGCTTCGAGCACGCGATAGCCCAGGCGCACGAGAATGTTCCGCACCACGCGGCGCAACGCGAGATCGTCTTCCACCAGCAAAATCGTTTCACTGCCGCCGCGGAGCGACGCGATGCTGGCCGGGCTGGCGTCCGCTTGGGAAGGCGCGGTCAGGCGCGGCAGGTAAATGCGAAACTTCGTGCCCTCGTCCGGTTTGCTCTCCACGGTGATCCAGCCTTGATGCTGTTGCACGATGCCGAACACCGTTGCCAGCCCCAGGCCCGTGCCTTTGCCGACGCCCTTGGTGGTGAAGAAAGGTTCAAAAATTCGCGGCAACACCTCGGGCGCGATGCCGCTGCCGGTGTCACTCAACGTCAGACACGCGAACGATCCCGGGCGCGCGTGCGGCACCGTGGCGTCGGCGGTTTCCGTGAAATTGGCGACGGCGGTTTCGATCACCAGGCTGCCGCCCTTGGGCATGGCGTCGCGCGCGTTCACCGACAGGTTCAGGAGAATCTGATCCATCATGCCGGCGTCCGCGTGGAGCAGCAGCGGTTGCGGCGAGTAACGACACTGAATGGCGATGTCTTCGCCCACGATGCGACGGAGCATCTTGGTCATGTTCGTCACCGTCTCGTTCAAATCCAGATCGCGCAATTGCAGCGCCTGCCGCCGGCTGAACAACAGCAACTGCCGCGTCAGGTTGGCCGCGCGTTCGGCGGCCTTGTTGATTTCCTGCGTGGATTCCAACTGCTCGGGCGTGAGATTTTCCCCCATCGCCAGCAAGCCCGCGTGGCCTTGCATCACCAGGAGCATGTTGTTGAAATCGTGCGCCACGCCGCCGGCCAGCAACCCCACGGCTTCCATCTTCTGCGATTGTCGGAATTGTTCCTCCATCTGCCGCTGCTCGGTGACATCGCGCGAATTGGCGACGATGAATCCGTCCGGCGCCTCGTCCGGAATGCAGGTGCCGATGGACTGCAACACGCGCCACGATCCGTTCTGGTGACGGAAACGAAACTCCACCGGCTGCGTCGCCGTGCGCGGATGCGTCAGGGCCTGTTCGATGGCGGCGGTGACTTTCGCCGCGTCGTCGGCATGGATGAACTCAAACGCGTTTCGCCCGATCAACTCCGCCGGTTCGTAGCCGAGCAGTCGTTTGATGGACGGACTCTGAAATTTGAACTCCGCTTTCCCGTTGATGATCGTGATGATGTCCGAGCCGTTTTCGATGAGCATCCGGAAATGTTCCTCGCGACGATGCAGTTCCTGCTCGAACTGTTTGCGCCGGGTGATGTCAATGTGGCAACCCAGCAGCCGTTGCGGTTTACCCTCCGCGCCGCGCAATAATTCCGCGCGCGAATACAGCCAGCGATACGTGCCGTCCTTGTGGCGCATCCGGAATTCCGCTTCCAGAAAACCGCGGCCCTCGGCCAGATACTTGTTCTCCTCGCGCAGCACGGTTTCCAAATCGTCCGGATGAACCCGTTTCTGCCACTCATCGAGCCGATTGGAAAACTCCGGGTCTTCATAGCCCAACTGGCGTTTGTATTCGCGCGAATAGAAAACCGTGTTGTCGCGCAAATCCCAATCCCACAGCCCGATGTTGGAGGCCTGCACCGCGAGTTGCAGTCGCGCGGTCGCTTCCCGTAACGCCAGTTCCGCCGCTTTCCGCTCGGTGATGTCTTCGGAGAAAATCAGGATGCCGCCGATCCCGCCCTGCAACGTGTGCCACGGGCGCACTTCCCAACGCAACCATTCCGTCCGGCCATCCGCGCGCACGAACGAGTCCTCTTCGCTCCGTTCCACCGCGCCCCCCAGACAGCGACGGTGGATTTCCTTCCACCGCTCGGGTATCTCCCGAAAAATTTCGTAGTGACTCCGGCCGATGACCGATTCTTCCGCGATGCCATAGTCCGTCAACCAGCGACGGCTCACGGCCAGGTAGCGCATGTCCCGGTCGAACATCGCCAGTGCCGCCGGGCTGTGCTGGATGAACAATCTCAGGTGTTCCTTGCGCTGGGCCAGCGCCGCCTCCGCCTGTTTGCGCGCCGTGATGTCCTGCTTGATCGCGATGAAGTGGCCAATCTCGCCTTGTTCGTCCCGCACCGGCGTGATGGTCATCTCCTCGGTGTAGAGACTGCCGTCCTTGCGGCGATTGACGATCTCGCCCCGCCAGACTTCGCCCCGAAGAACGGTCGTCCACATTTCGCGATAGAACGCGTCGTCGTGCCGGCCTGATTTGAAAAGCGACGGCTTCGCGCCGACCAGTTCCTCCAACGAATAGCCGAGCAGCTTCAACAACGCCGGGTTGGCCCACAGAATCACACCCTGACGGTCGGTCAGCACAATTCCGTTCGCCGCCGCTTCGAGCGCCGCCGCTTGCATGCGCAAACGCGCCTCCGCCCGCCGGCTTTCGGTGATGTCCATGATGACCACCACCACGACATTTCCCCCCGGAGTCGTTTGCGGTTCGTAAGAAACCGCGTAGTGGCGCTTCTCACCGTCGCGCGCGGCGGCGGGGATTTGCAGTTCGTACTCCTGACGTTCTCCGTTGAAGGCGCGCTCCAGTCTCGGACGGATTTGCCCCTCATAGATCGGCGCGAGCACGTCCGCCACTTTCAGCCCGACCAGATTTTCGGTCGGCAGATTCA
>SCTL01000173.1 GCA_004297495.1 Verrucomicrobiota bacterium | reverse complement strand
CGAAACCGCCACCGATCCGGCACCGATGGAAATGTTCGAGACTGTGATTCAACTCAAGCCGCCGGGCGAGTGGCGCAAAGTGGCGGAGTCGCGCTGGTATTCAAGCTGGGCGCCGGAGTTTTTGCAGAAGCCGCTTCGAAAAATCTGGCCGGATGTGCGGCCCATTTCCTGGGACGAACTCGTCAGCGAAATGGACGCCGCGCTGCAAATCCCCGGTCAGGTCAACGCGTGGACAATGCCGATCAAGACGCGCATTGACATGCTTTCGACCGGCATCCGCACGCCCGTCGGCATCAAAGTTTTCGGCAACGACCTCGGCGAGATCAGCAAGCTTGGCGAGCATCTCGAGTCTGTGCTGCGCGACGTGCCGGGCACGCGCAGCGTCTATGCCGAACGCACGACGGGCGGTTACTATCTCGACATCATTCCGAACCGTCGTGAGATCGCGCGTTACGGATTGAACGTGGAGGATGTATTGATGGTGGTCGAGACGGCCATCGGCGGAATGCCAGTCGCGAAAACTGTGGAAGGCCGCGAGCGGTTCACGATCAACGTGCGTTACTCGCGCGAGTTGCGCGATGAGCCGGAGAAGTTGAAGCGTGTGCTCGTGCCAGTGGCGATGAATGAAACGGCGAGACGGGGAAACGGGGAGACGGCGATGGTCGCCGATTCGCCATCTCGCCGATTCGCCGATTCAACTCCGCAAATTCCGCTTGGCCAGCTTGCGGACATCCACATCACCACCGGCCCGCCGCTCATCAAGAACGAGGACGGCGCGCTCACCGGTTGGGTTTACGTGGACGTCGCTGGCCGCGACATCGGCGGTTACGTGAAGGACGCCAAGCGCGCGGTCGAGCAGAAGATTTTGAGCGCGGGTTTGCTGCCGTCGGGCTATCGCCTCGAATGGACCGGCCAATACGAATACATGCTGCGCGTGAAGGAGCGGCTGAAAGTCGTCGTGCCACTGACGCTCGCGTTGATCTTCGTGCTGCTGTTCATGAATTTCAAAAGTGTGCCCGAGACGCTGATCATCCTGCTTTCCATCCCGTTTGCGATGACCGGCAGCATCTGGTTTCTCTGGATGTTGAATTACAACCTCAGCATCGCCGTGTGGGTCGGCATCATCGCACTCGCCGGACTCGCGGCGCAGACGGGCACGGTGATGATCATCTATCTCGACGAAGCGTTTCACGCCTACCAACGCGCCGGGCGCATGAAGACGCAGCATGATTTATTCGAAGCCATCACTTACGGTGCAGTGCAACGCGTGCGGCCCAAGCTGATGACGGTTTGCATGATCACGTTCGGTCTCGTGCCCGCGCTCTGGGCGCATGGTGCGGGAGCGGAAGCGATTCAACGCATCGCCGCGCCAATGGTGGGCGGTTTGATCACGTCCACGATTCTCACGCTGGAAATTGTTCCGGCAATTTATTCGCTCTGGCGCGGACGGCAGGTGCAATGGGTCAAAGGCCCGCGTCCACCGCGCAAACGCTGGAGTGAGTTGAGCCGACAGTTCGTCGAAATGGAACGGGAAGGGCATCACGATGCGGTGACTGCGCAGGCCGCAGCGAGCGAGTCACGCGCCGACGCGGAGAGCGGCACTCCGCCGGTGAAGCGCGCCACTGGAAAATGGCTTTGGGTTTTAGCTGGACTGGTCGTGCTGGCAGGCATGGCGGTCTGGCTTGCGAACAAGTCAGCAGTGGAAAGAACAGCCGACGCGACTCATGCGACTCATGCGACTCATGCGGCGAAGAGCGCCGCGCTTCCCGAAAAAGTGGAACTGACAGAATCGCAAGCCAAGGCAACCCAAACATTCATCACCGTCGCCGCTGCCGTCAGCGAAAGTCTCGCGGCGGACAATCTCACGGACTTCAACAAAGCTGCGGCGCAAAGCGAACCGACCATACAAGAACTGTTGTCGTCGTTGCCGGCGGAACATCCGTGGCGCGAGCCGCTGCAAAAGATTTCGCGCGGTGGGAAACTGGTTGCGGCGGGCGACCTGGCCGAGGCACGAAAGGAGTTCCTGGCCTTCAGCGTGGCCACGGCGGAGTTCGCGCGTGTGGCGCGACAGCAAGCCGATGTGCTGAGAGCCATCAAACTTTACCGCTGTCCCATGGCGCCGCAGCCGGGCTTCTGGATTCAGACGAACGGCCCGTTGCGCAATCCGTATTTCGGCAGCGAGATGCTGGGTTGCGGGAATGAACTGAAGGATTGAATCGGTGAACCGGCGAACCGGCGAAACATCGAAACGGCGAAGGGCGATAGTCGCCGGTTCACCGTCTCGCTGTTTCGCCGTCTCGCCGTTTCATTTCACCGCTTGCCTCGGCTGAACTCTTCGCGGAAACTTTGTCACGCTCGACAGCTTTTGTCTGTCGTCTATGAACACAGATTCGCCCAGCCCAGTGTCCAGCCGCCACCGCCCTGATGGCGGCGCGGAGTTTTCCGAGGCCGGCGCGTGGCGTGACGTGGGCGCGGGCTGGCAGAAAATCTTCGGCAGCTTTCGCGGCGTGGGTTACAGCATCGAGTGGCACGACTTCCTGGCGAAGCGCGAATTCGATTGGGCACCGAGTTTTCATCCCGACTGCGTCGAGCTTTGTTTGAACCTCGACGGGCACGGGTTTGTGGAGGGCAACGGCAGCCGCGCGGAGTTCGCGCCGAACACAGCGGGATTTTATTACCGCCAGAAAGAGCCTCTTGCCGCCAAGCGCGCGGCGGGCGAGCGACATCAATTTCTCACGGTGGAATTCTCCTGCCCGTTCCTCGCAAAACATCTCGCGGAGACGAAAGCGATGCTGCATCCGGTCGTGCGCGCGGCGCTGGAGGGTTGCCCGTGCGAACACGTGACGGGTTCGACCATGCGGCTCACGACACAGCAGTTGCAGACCATCGCCACGCTGCGGCAACCGCCGGTTTATGCGGCGGCGCAGCCGGTGTGGTATCAATGCAAGGCGCTCGAACTCGCGGTGACGTTTCTCGTGAAGCCGGAGGAGGAATTCTTTTGCACGCGCCAGCAACGGCTCGCGCAGGAGCGCGTCGAGCAGGTGATCATGTTGCTGAAACAAAATCTCGCCGAGCCGCCGTCGCTGGAGGAACTCGGAAAGAAGATCGGTTGCAGCCATTTCTATTTGAGCCGGATTTTTTCCGCGCAGACCGGGCAGACCATCACGCAACACTTGCGGCAGTTGCGCATGGAGCGCGCGGCAGAATTGCTCAAGGCGCGCGAGTTGAACGTGACCGAGGTGGCGATGGAAGTCGGCTACAGCAGCCTCAGTCATTTCAGTTCGGCATTTCAGGAGACGTTTGGTTGCTGTCCAGGTTTGTATCCGCTGGCGACGACGACGCAGAAATCCATCGCGACGAAATCGCGAAGCTGAGGTGTGAGTGTGCGTCAGCGGCTGAACAACTCTCCCTCACCCCGGCCCTCTCCCATCCGATGGGAGAGGGAGAATCGTCCGCCGTCTTTCGTGCAATCCTAAGTCGGCGGTTGTTCCAGAGTCGCTCGCATAACCGGGGAGCGACGCATGCTGTTCCCTCTCCCGTCCGACGGGAGAGGGTTAGGGTGAGGGAAAACGGTTCACGACTCCGTTGGTCGCTTGGAATCGTTAACCGCCGCATGGCAAGCCGCCGACAATCTTTCGCAAGCCGCCGTTAGCGCGGTTTTGTGACATGCGCGATTCTATCCGCGTTCCGGTAAATCGCCGGGTGCAACTTTAAGAATGAAAACTACAAAACTTCTAGGACTGGGAATCGCAATTGGAACGCTCGCTGCAGTGACGGCGCGGGCGGACGAACGTTTGTTCACTTACACCTACGAACCGGAGACGACGCCCAAGGGCACGTTCGAATTCGAGCAGTGGGTCACGTCGCGCATCGGGCGCAACGCGACGGTGGGGCAGGAGGGTTATCAGCTCTGGCAGTTCCGCGAGGAGTTTGAGTATGGCGTGACGGACAATTACACCGTCTCACTCTACGTGAATCACGACTACGAATCCTTCAAAGTCCCGTCCACCGGTTTGAGCAGTTCCAAATATCATTGGACCGGTATTTCGCTGGAGAACAAATACATGGTTTGGAATCCCGCCGATCATGCCGTCGGGCTGACGCTGTATCTCGAGCCGACCTACGACGGTGACAACTTCGAGTTGGAACAAAAGATCATCATCGGTCAGCGCCACGGCGATTGGAAATGGGCGCTCAATCTCGTCCACGCCACCGAGTGGACGGACGATTTCCGTGAGACGGAAGGCGAACTGGAATTGGATTTCGGTATCGCGTATCAACTCAATCCGCGCTGGGCCATCGGCGTCGAGTTGCGCGACCACAACGAATTGCCCGAATACAGCACCTGGGAAAACACCGCGCTCTACCTCGGTCCGGTCGTGAGCTACAAGAGCGAACACTGGTGGGGCGCTTTGACGGTGATGCCCCAGATCGCCGGCGTGAATTTCACCGGTAACATTGACGGCAATCACTCGCTCGAACTCGAAGGTCACGAGCGGTGGAACATCCGGTTGCTCGCCGGCTACAGTTTCTGATGCGCACGTTGCTACTGGCCGCTTGCACGGCGGCCATTCTTCTGATCGGGTTGACCGGTTGCCAGTCGGCGCCGGTCAACTCGCCGTCCGCCCCGCCGCCGCTTCCTCCCGGCGGCGCGG
>SCTL01000172.1 GCA_004297495.1 Verrucomicrobiota bacterium | reverse complement strand
CCTGTTCATCCACTTCGGGCTTTACGCGATTCCCGGCCGCGGCGAGTGGGTGCAGTGGAACGAGCAGATTCCGGTGAATGAATACGCGAAGCTCGCGGACGAATTCAATCCGACGAACTTCACTCCCGACTCCTGGGCGGCGCTCGCGAAATCCGCCGGCGCAAAGTATGTCGTGCTCACCTCGCGGCATCACGACGGGTTTGCGCTGTTCGACGATGGCACGAACCGGTTCACCAGCGTGCAATCGGCGGCGCACCGCGATTTTGTCGCCGAGTATGTCAAGGCCGTCCGCAGCGCGGGTTTGCGCGTCGGGCTTTATTATTCCCCGCTCGACTGGCGGTTTCCCGGTTACCTCATGCCGGACTTGCAGCGGCCCAGCGCCGAGGCGATGCGCGAGCAGTATCACCGCCAGATGCGCGAATTGCTTTCCAACTACGGCCAGATTGACGTGTTGTGGTTCGACGGCGGCGAAACGGACTGGTTGAACTTCGGCGGCGACTGGAAGGGCGCGGAGTGGAAGAAGCGCCCGACGGAACAGCATTACCAGGGAAGTTTCAGCTGGCAGCACGAGCAGGTCTATTCAATGTTGCGCCGGCTGCAAGCGGACATCGTCATCAACGGTCGCGCCGACATGCCGGCAGATTTTCATTCGCGCGAAGGCTACGGCGCGTTGGGACACTTCGATAACCAGCAGCCGTGGGAACTGTGCGTGCCTATGACTGGCGCGTGGGGCTATCAGCCGAACCTGAAGCCGAAGCCGCTGAAGGATTACGTTCAGTTGCTCGCCAAGGTCGCCGGACGCGATGGCAACCTGCTGATGAATGTCGGACCGGATCGCAACGGGCGCGTGGATGAAGCGCAGACGACGCGCCTGCGGGAGATCGGCGAATGGCTCGGCAAATACGGCGAGAGCATTTATGCGACGCGGGGCGGACCGTTCCTGCCGGGCGACTGGGGCGCTTCCACGCACCGCGACAGAACAATTTACCTGCACATTCTCAAATGGCCCGGCGAAAAACTTACGCTGCCGAAAATTCCTGCGCGGATTATTTCTGTGTCGGCGTTGACTGGCGGTGAAGCAAGTTTTGTTCAGCACGAAAATGAAATCGAGATTTCCGTTCCCACGTCTGCGCGCGACGACATGGATACGATTGTCGCCCTGCAACTCGGTTCGCCCGCTTCAGCCATCCAACCTTTGAAATGAAACAACGCCCCTTCCTGAGCATCTGGTTCGGTAATTTCTTCGAGCCGTTTTACAGCGACTTCGAGGCGACCCGGAAAGGCCTCACCGAGGCGTCGTCGCTCGGCTTCAACAGCATCAATCTCGACTCGAAGGCGTGGGAGGATTTCTTCGCGCGCTATCGCGGCGAACCGGCCAGTCAATATGTCGCCATGCACGAGTTCATGATGGCGGAGATGGCGAAGCACGGACTCGATTACACCTGTCTCGCGCTCTATCTCTGCGGCGACAATCTCTACCCGAACATCCGCAGCGTGCCGCCCGTGCGCGGCGAAGAACCGATGCGCCCGAACGGTCAGCCGATGGGCACTTACAAGTATTGGTCGCCGCGCGCACAGGAAACAATGGTCGAGCACGTGCGCGGTCTGTTGAAACTTTACGGCAAGGGAATGCGCCGGAACGCGGACGGCAAAATCATCATGCAGACGATGTTCGAGCCAATTCCCAAGCCGAGCTTCGACGCGGAGGGGAAACAGAAATATCTCGCGTGGCTGGAGAACCGTTACGGCGGCGACTTTGCGAAATTGTGCAAGCGTTACGGAATCCCCCTCACCCGGCCTTCGGCCACCCTCTCCCCCAGCGGGGGAGAGGGACGGGGTGAGGGGGCAACTCGCTCATTCTACGATCTCACACCGGAAGAATACTGGCTGCGCCCGGAGGAATTGAACTGGGTCGGCTGCGCCCGGCCCACGGCGGAGGATTTCACCAAACGCTCTCCGGATTTTTATCGTTGGATTGATAATCAAACCCACCTCGCCGAAGTGCTGGAAGAGTATCTCGCCACGATGAAGCAGCGTTGGCGGGAACTTGAGCCGGATCTGTTCATCGAGCCGCTGCTGCATCAGTGGGGATATTTCTTCAACCCGCCGGGTGCGATTGACTGGCAGACTGGTCAGCGCGCGCTGGATGTTTACCGCTGCGCGAAACACGTGGACAGCGTGCTGTTTATTGCCGCACCGCTGAATGCGGAGAATCGCGCCGACGCGATGGCGTTGAGTGTCGAGGGTTCAATCCTGCGCAACGCAAACTCGCATCGGCCGTTCACCGCCGGACTTTATCTGGGTCGCCATGTCAACGGTGACATCTACCGCACCGTGCCGCCGGCGGAAGCCATCGCCACCCACATCGCGAACGGCGCGAAGGGACTTCACATTTACGGTTACAGCGGCCTCGACGACGGCGGCGTGATGTATCGCA
>SCTL01000020.1 GCA_004297495.1 Verrucomicrobiota bacterium | reverse complement strand
AAATGGCGATGTGTCGCGAGATGATTTAAGCGACTCTCCATCCAGTAAAGTTTTTTCTCATCGGCTCTGGCAAATTGCATGGAGCCGGTTCGTGCAAACTTGCAAGATGCGAGCTTGGCACGATTCGATTCCAACTCGGCAATTTTAAAAACGCATGAAAACCGCACGCCCGCTTGAGGCTCGCGTCTGCGAATCAAGGTTGGCCTCGGACTAGCTATGACGCACTCAGACCAAACGTAGAGGTTTGTAGTGAATGCGATTCAAAAAATTTTGGGATTGGGATTTGTGGGGGCGTTGAGCTTCGGCGCATCGGTTGCGCGCGCCGACTTGGAGGTGGGAGTTTCCTTCCGCATCAATGCGGCCTCTGATTTCTACGCGGCGCTGTCGCCGCGCGGCACATGGGTTGAAGTGGGAACGTATGGCCGCTGCTGGCGCCCGGCGCGCGTGGAAACCGGTTGGCGACCGTATTGCAGCGGCGAGTGGGTCTGGACGGATTGCGGCTGGTATTGGCAAAGCGAGGAGCCGTGGGCTTGGGCCTGTTATCATTACGGTTACTGGGTCTATGACCCGGATTACGGATGGATTTGGATTCCCGGAGTCGAATGGGCGCCGGCGTGGGTCACCTGGCGTTGCGGCGGTGGCTACATTGGCTGGGCGCCACTCGCGCCTGTGCACGTGAGTGTGGAGCCGCAATTCGTCTTTGTTTCAACCGGCCGATTTCAAAGCCCGATTCATCCGTCCACGGTCGTGATCCAGAACAACACCCTGATCACCAAAACAACGGTGATTAAAAATGTTCGCCGCGAGACGCGCACCATCGAAGGCGTTGGCGCGCGGGAAGTCGTCGTGAACGACGGCCCAGAGGTGGAGACTGTGCGTCAGGCCACCGGACACAAGCTGAAGCCGGTCTCCATCCGGCAGGTGGCGAGCCGTGCGAACGTGCCGACGGAATTACGCAATCGCAGCCAGGAAACGCCGCGCCAGAATAAAATCAGTCCAACACCCGCGCCGTCAACCCGTGCGCCGATTGCACCCGAGGGCAAGGCGACAGTTCCCCAGGTCGAGAAACCCGCGAAGCCTGATCAGCGCGTGGAACCGCGTGGCCATGATAATTTCAAAAGCGGACGCAGTAGTGAACGAGAACCGAAGTTCACACCGTATGAACCCAATCAGGCAAGACCGGAGCAACGGTCAGTTCCGAAAGAGTCTCCGGTCGCACCCGAACGACGATTACCGCCGGGTCAATCTCGCAGCGGCAAAGGCGAGAGCGCTGCGCCGGCAGGACCGTCCGTGAATTCAAGGCCGCGCCAGTCGCCGCCGCCCAGCCCCGGCAAGTCCGACAAGGAGAAGGAAAAACCGGACGCGGGCAGCGACGAAGGCCGCGGCCACCGAAACCCATGAACCCAAACCCAAAATTCTTTATGAACATTCCACTCACACAACGCGTACGTGAAATCATCACCGGGGGAACCATCTTGCCGCTGGTCGAATGGAACGACGGCGAATCTTTTCCCGTGGTGATCCGGCAGGAAACCGGACTGGCCGTGCGCCACAAACTGAAAAGGATTCAATATGCAGAACTGGTCGCCGGCATTTCTGGCCGTCGCGTTACTGGCCGGATTGCTGGCCTATAGCGGCATCGCCACCGGCGTCGCGACGGCGTTGAGTTTGATTTTTGCCGCGCTGTTCGTCGCGTCGCTGATTCGACATCACCACCGCGCATGAGCGCGGCGCGGAAACAATTTCGAGCGAAAGCGGCGCGGGCTGCCGAGCGTGGAAAAAGATTCCTCCCGCTGGGTTGAGCAAACGCGCCGGATCAAGAAACCAAAACAACAGGACAAAACATGAAACCAACAAGACAACTCGCAATGCTCGCAGCCATCACTTTGCTGGTGGGATGCGAGAAAGAAAGCAGCACACCCCCCACGCCGCCGCCGGCAGCGCCGGGCACAAACGCCCAATCCAGTCTGAGGCCGCCGACGCCGCCGTCACCGCCGAAGTTGGAAGCCACCACGCTGCCAACCAAGGACGAATTCGTCGCCGCCGCCGAGACGCGGCTCACCAATCTCACCGAGAAAATCGGCGAACTGGCCAAACAAACCGCGACCGCCAGCAGCGAAGTGAAAGCGCAGAGCGATCAGGTTCTCACCGCGCTACGCGAACAACAGTCGAAGGTTTCCTCCGCCGTGGATGAGCTGAAGAAGTCCTCCAGTGACGCCTGGGTTACGCTCAAGCCGGCGGTCGAGGCCGCGTTGACTGAATTGGAAAAGGGTTTTGAAAACGCCCGGCAAAAATTCAGTTGAAGGACATTTCTGATTGGCAGACGGGAAACAACGGGCGGCCTGAAGCGCCGCTCACAACGAAAGGAAGCACCATGAAAAGCAAAATGATGACAAGGTTCGGCAACGGGAGAAAACCCGCGCCCGCCGCGGCTTTGAGCCGCGCTTCGCGACTCCTGGTTGGCTTGATGCTCGGCATCGCGTTGTTGGCGCAAAGTGGATGCGCACTATTCGTCGTGGGCGGGGCCGTCGCCGTCGGCGCTGGCGGGTATGCGTACTACAGCGGCGAATTGAAAGGCGTGGAAAGCGCCCCGTTGGACAAAGTCTTCGACGCCAGCGTGGCGGCGATGGGCGACTTGAAGTTCCCCATCACCAGCCAGCAAAAAGACGCGATCAACGGACAGTTGACCGCGCGCACGGCCACGGACTTGAAGGTCAGCATCCGTTTCAAAGCTGTTTCCGAAAACACGACTGAGGTCAGAATCCGGGTCGGCTCGTTTGGCGACCGCGCCTTGTCCTACACGGTTTTGGAGAACATCCGCAAACACATGTAGCAACTCGCATCCTTCCGCCGGCGTTTGTCGGCGGAAGGATTCACCCGACCAGACGCTAAATGCGAATGGAGTTTAACATGATTGCCCGGGCTCGCTTTGACAACGCATCGCCGATTCGCGCGCAGCGAATCCGCGACCCGATCCGCCCGCGTTTGCGTCGGGTGAAGGTGAAGCCGCAGCCGTGGTTGCTGCCCTTCAGCGTCGCGCCAGCTTCGGCGGCCCGCTGTTATGTCCTGCACGAGATTTTCGAGGCGCAGGCTGATTTGCATCCCGAAGCGACCGCGATTGAGTTCGGTAGTGAGTTGACGACTTACGCCGAACTGGAAAAACGCGCCAACCGGCTCGCGCGCCACCTGCGCGCGCGCGGCGTGCGGCGCGACCCGAAGGTCGCGTTGCTCCTGCCGCGTGGCCCGGACCTTTACGCCGCGATGCTCGGCATCCTCAAGGCCGGCGCGGCCTACGTGCCGATTGATCCCGACTGTCCGACCGAACGAGTCCGTTACATTCTCGAGAACGCCGAGGTCGCCACCTTGGTGACCAACGCCGAATTCGCGCTCTACCATCCTGAGTTCGCCGGTGCAATGATTCGCCTGGACGCAGACCACGCCGCGATTGAAGCCGAGCGACCCGAGCGTCTGCCGCGGAACACCGTGGGAGTCGGCCCACGTGATCTTTGCTACATCATTTACACGTCGGGTTCGACAGGCCGGCCCAAGGGCGTGATGATCGAACATCGCAACGCGTGCCACTTGGTCTGCGCCGAGGCAAACATCTTTGGCGTGAAATCCGAAGATCGCGTTTACCAGGGTTTCTCGCTTTCCTTCGACGCTTCGATTGAAGAAATCTGGCTCGCGTTTCAGGCGGGCGCGACGCTCGTCGCCGCGACACCCGAAATGTCGCACGCGGGCCCGGACCTTTCGCGCCTGTTGACCGAAGCGCGCGTCACCGTCCTGTCTTGCGTGCCAACGCTTCTGGCCATGCTCGAC
>SCTL01000171.1 GCA_004297495.1 Verrucomicrobiota bacterium | reverse complement strand
GGTAGCTTGCTCGCGTTCGTGGTCGCGCCTGGCTTGGGCCATCAAATCAAGTGCGGATTGCGAGCGTTCGGAATTCTCAAGCAGCCCTGGCCGGATGCCGAAATCACGCGCGCGTTTGCTAACGCGCGTCTGGCGTTTCTGGTCATCGGCGCGACGCGCTTCGACCTTGTTTTGCTGCGTCGCAATCTCGACGCCGAGATTCACCGTCGCGGCATCGGGCATGGCCCGGCGGAAAGGCACGGAGAATTTTGCCTTGAGCGTGCGGTACCGCACGCGCCCGTAACTCATGTGCGCGTTGATGCGCTCGAATTCCTGTTCGAGTAATTCGTCGGGTGCTTCCATCGCCGGCACCTCTTGCGTGCGTTCAACACAAAACGCATTCTCTCGGCGCATGTCCGTGACGCTGAGAATTTCCGGCAACGCGGGATTGAACCAGGCGAGCACTTGCTGTCCGCGCAGGCGTCCGGTCTGTTCGTTGCGGTAGTTGTAAACCTGTTTGCCGAAACGGAGCGTGATGCCGTTGCTCGTGACGAGGATCGGGCGCTTGTGATGCGCGAGCAAGTAGCGGCAACTGGCAGGAAGTTTTGTCGGCGGATCGTCGCGGCGCTGGAATTTTTCAAAGGCTTCATCCGGCGAGAGTCCGCCGGTCATTTTGCCGTCCTGCTTGGTGGCGTTGTAGTGTGTGCAGATTTCGGCGAGACGTGTCTCCCATTGATCGAGTGAGTAAAAATGTTCGGCAGGATGAATCTTGCCCGCCTCAACCAACAATTTCACGCGCTGAATGCGCTCGAAGCGTTCGTGCATTTCATCCGGGCCAACGTAGCCCGGCTCGCCTTCCATCAAATCCTGCAACGCGCCGATGACACGCTCGACGGGTTTGGATCGCGGCAGCCGAGAGTGAACGAACCGCAAGCCGAGCGAGCGAAGTCCAAGCTCCGCTTCCGGCCATGAAATCGGATCGGCGTTCGGATCGCCTTTGAGGATGCGTGAATTTTTCCAGACCGCGCCCTCGAAATAGAAGCCCTTGCGTGGCAGGCCGTGTTCGTCGCAAAGCTTCACGATGGCAGTCTTGATGACGCGCGCGTTATAGTTCCGCTCCGGTTGCAACGCGAATTGAAGGATGCGGAGAGTGCGAGTGCAGATGAACACGAGGAATTGTCCGCGCATCAACGTGAATCCGCCTTTGCCGTCTTCGGTGTAGAAATAAATTTCGAGCGTGGCATCGTCGCCGCAAATCCAATCCATCGAAGCCACGCCGCTCCAATCGCGGAAGAGATGCGCGCCGTTGAGTTTGTCCTGGCGCGGGCCGTGGTGAATGTCTTCCATCATGCCGATTTCGTGTTTCACGGCCTCGCGAATTCGCGTTGGGCAATAGCTTTTGGAAGTTGGATTGCTTCGGTAGTAGCCGAGCAAGTCTTCACTCAGGGCGTTGCGCTCCGCGAGTTCGCGCCATGCCTGGCTAACGCGGCCATCACAATTCAAAACAGCGTGCGCAATGATGGCGTCGCGATCTTCGGTGCGGAGTTCGGGCGCGCGATGGAAACCGGATTTCTCCCCGCGCTTGTCGGCGAGTGCTTCGATCCGTTGCTCGTTTTCCTGCCACAGTGCCAGCTTGCGCTTGAACATCCGGCGCAAAGCCGCTTCGTGCTTCGCCAGCGCCGGCATGACGGCGAATAAGAAACGGACCAGTGCGCGTTGTGTTCGCTTCGCCGGTTTGCCGTTCGAGATGTGCTCTTCGTGGATTTCAAACGCGCGCAGCCAGAGGCTTTGAAGCTCGCCGGCAGTCGGCGCGGTCGGATTCTTAAACAGTGCGATCATGTCGCGCAGTTGGCGGAATTCAACTTCATCGCCGGGGCGCGGCTTGGATGGCAGCGGCGCTTTGCGCGCCGGGCGTTCATCGAGATACAATTCGAGCCGTGAGAAATTCTCCGCGCCGCCGTCGCGATCAAGCGTGCGCCGGACCAGTCCGCGCAAGGCGCGGTCGCTGATGGCGTAACCAAATTCCCGCGTGTAATCCGTCAAGCCGATTTGCTCGATCTCGCCCGACGTGCGCGAGAGATCGTTTTGCAGCGCGAGCGCACGTTCAATCGCGCGCCGCAACTTCGCGGCCTTGTCCAAGCAATGCTGCGCAACGTCGGAAAGTTTGGGGAAGCCAGGCGGCGGCCAGAATTGTTTCGGCGGCGTGGCGAGCAAATGCGCCGCGTCGCGGTACCCGCGCGCCGTCGCGATGGCAGTCAATTCATCGCGCATCTTCGCCGGCAACGATTCGAGCGTCCACGACGACGCGGCGTTGCCGCTGACAATCACCTGGCTAACCGCCGACACGTCACGCAACGCCGCCAACACGGCGCGCTTGGATTTTCCGAGCGCGGCAGAGAGCTGCGAGGCTGTGAAGTTGGCGGGCATTAGCTTTCGGTGTGTGGCGACGTTCGTTGGAATTTTATCTTCTCCAGCGTTTCGTTACTGAAGCGGTCGCGAACGTCGGCAATATCTCCCGATGGATGTGCGCGGTAGCTTTTGCTCTCGTAATCCATCCAGTAGAGTTTGAAAAAGGCACTCGTCTTAAAAAGATTTTCGATCTCGTGTTGGATGAGAGCGAGCGTGCGTGCGAGTTCGCGGCGTTCTACTTCAATAATCCCGATGCAGTCATTGAGCGGGCCGGCGAGTTCGAGGACGGCGTAGCTAATGCCGGCGGAATCGAGCCTGGCGCTAAGCAAGGCGCTGAGAATGATAACAGCGATATGATTTTGCTCGGGACACAATGACTGAATGACTTTTTCACTTGTCGGAATTTTGATGCTCACCGTCATTTGAATCGGATCGGCGAGCCTGGCAATGTTGGTGGGTGTGCTCATATTCAAACCAGGTTGTCTTGGATGCGCCCGGCCATGTTGCTGGCCTGCGTGGAAAGATTTTTGATCGCAGAAAGAATAGCTTGATCCCGCTCGGCGGCCTTATCGTGAAAATCGGACAGCGCTGAAACAATCGCTCCCGAACCATCCTCGGGCAGTT
>SCTL01000170.1 GCA_004297495.1 Verrucomicrobiota bacterium | reverse complement strand
TGCAGGTCTCGGAAGCGAGCGCGATCTTCCACTTCAACGCGTCCGCGGCTTCGAACGCGTTCGTGCCGCGCCGGAGTTTGTCCACGCCGACGATCATGCGCGTTGAGTAGCCGTCCGCGAAGCGCAGCAGGGTTTGCTGCACTTCCACCGGATCAATGCCGACGGCTTGCGTCTTTCCGCCTTTCGTGACGAAGCCCACGGTTTTGCCGGGCAGCTCGGCGGTCCTTTGCACGACGCGGCAGCCGGTGACGAAAAAAACCAACAGCAGCGGCAACGAAAAATTTAACCACGGATGGATACGGATGGGCGCGGATAAAAACTTCCCCTCACCCGGCCTGCGGCCACCCTCTCCCCATCCGATGGGGAGAGGGAATGGGTGAGGGGCATCCGTGTTCATCCGTGTCCATCCGTGGTTGAAAGGTCGAAAGAGCTTTCGCATGGTTTCCTTCATTTCAAAAATCCACGCCCAACGACGTGATGAGCCGGAAGTCGTCCGTCTTGGGCTCCTCGCCGTTCGACTCGGTTTGCGGACTGCTGATGCGATCCCACTCGAACGTGAGGTCCAGATTCAGTCGTTTGTGGATTTCAAATTCGAGCGTGGTCTTGGCGTGGTGCGTGTCGTTACCCGTTTCCTTGCGACTGAACACCCCGCGATATTCGAGGATCAAATCCAGCCGCTGGGTGAGTTCCGTTTCAAAGCGGGTGTCCAGCACGCCGGCCACGGAATCGGCGACGGCTTCTCCGCTCGGCACCGAGACGAACCAGTTGCGCTGCCACGACGGACTGATGGTCACGTTCCATTCCGTGCGCGGCGTCTTCACGAGGTCATAGCCCACGCCCGCGCCGACCGTGAGCCGGTGTTCGAGGTTTTGCAACGGGTCGCGAAAATACTCCACGTCCGGCACGCGCACGAAGAGCCGGCGCGAAAGGAAATAGTCGAACTGGCCGGAGAAGCGGTGGTTCTGCTCCACTTCGTCCCCGCTGACCTCTCCGTAATTGACCGAGTATTCCAGGTTGAGCCGCGTGTCGGGTGTGCGGCGCTGTCCGGCAGCGAACACGTTTAAGTCCGTCTCGCGCGTGTTGCCTGAGCGGAAGCTGACACCGGCAGAGACCTTGCCCGTCCACTTATCCACTTCGCGATTGCCCGTCGGCGCGATGGCGACCAAGTCCGCGCGCGGATAGTTGTTGGTGGAAGTCGGGGTGACAATCTGGACTTCGTTGGTCGTGATCAAGAGCGAGCCATCCACCGGCTTGAGCTTCTCGATTCGCACGCTGACGAGTCGCGGCGAACGAACGGTGTGGATGTCCTTCCAATCGAACGTCTGAAGGTTCAATTCTTCGCTGTCGAATTCCAGCTTCTCGTCCTGCAACGATTTGATTTTGCCTTTGAGCCATTCACCGGACTTGAGTTCGATCCAATCGAAACCGTCCTGGCCCGTGGGCGCAGGCGGACGCCAGTCATCGGCGGCGGTCGCGCTCAGAGTGATGGCCAACGCCAGGCAACCCACACTGAAAAAACGTGATCTGATTCGGTTAAGACTCATTGGGCCGGAATGGTGATGAGCGGCAGATTTTCCTTCTCGCCCGTTTCGGAAAGCGTGAAGAGCATCATCATGAACGCGAAGGCGCGCTTGGATTTGAGATCACAGTCATCAATCCAAAACCAGTGGCCGCGATAGGACACCGCCACGTAAGCGTCCGCCGGTTTCTCCTTCGAACTGTGGATGCGCACCGGCCGCGACTGCTCATTCGCTTTCGCGGCGGAGTCGAGGCCGGGCGTCGCGCGGCCAGCGGCGAGGTGGGCGGCGGGCACTTCCACCTGCGCGGCCATGTTGTTCATGATGTTCAACAGCGAGCGCGTCAGGATGGCAAACTCCTTGTCGTTGCTCGCGGTCGGGCCAAAAACGAGTCTCAATTCGGCGGCGTCAGGGTCGAGATGCAACAAGCCGCGCAGTTCGCGAATGTCCGCCAGCGTTTGCTCGCTGATGTTTTTGGAACGGAAGGTGACGAGCGTGGTCTGGCGTTTCTGCGCGTCCTGCTCGATGCGCATTCCGACCGCGCCGGAGAGTTGGATTTTTCGCAACAACTCCAGCGCGCGCACGAACTCCGCCTCTGGCGGCGAAACCCCCGCAAGCGTGCTGTCCTGATTCTTCAGCCCGTTCATTGCGCCGACCGCGGCGAAGAACACGGCATCCGCGGCATAACCAGATTGCACCGTGAAGAACACCGCATCCGGCGGCAGCGGTGTCATCAGTGCCTTGACGAATTTGTTTCCGGTGAGCGGCGTGTAAGTGATGGTCGGCCGGTCGGTGAAACGCACCGAGCCGCCCACCGTAGCGGTGGTACCGCCCAAGCCTGTGGTTTCTGGAAAAGCGCCACCCGCAGTGAGGCCGGTTTCGAGCGAATAGCCCGCGACGATTTGCCCGACGTCCACAAAGACCGGCGGGTCGAGATAGCGGAGCTTGACGATGTTCAGCAACGTCTGGCGCTTCCACGATTCAGAGATCGAACTGCTGTATTCAAACCGGTCACGCGCCACAGTTTGCGGACCGATGCTCTTGCAGCCCGTGACGACCGCAAGACTCAGCACACCTAGAGAGATGAGAACGTTTCGCATAAGTTTCTATTTCAACCGCGCCGCCACCTGATCCATCAATTCCTGGTACGGGCCGCCGCGGAAGTTGGCGAGCCGCTTCTCCTCCTCGAAAAAGGAATCGCCGTGATGCGGCACCATGAACGCCTGACATTGCAAACGATGCGCGCCGCCGCCCACGTCCACGATCCGCGCGCGCACGCGCACCCAGGTTTCGTTGCCGTGTTCGGTCGCAATCCAACCGCCGTGCGCGATCTGGTTTTTGCGCGTGCCTTCTTTCTCAAAAACCAACTCGCCGTCGGCTCCGGTAAAACCGAGATAGCCGGCCTCGACGAATACCGCCGTGGTTGCGTGTCGAATCTCCGCATCGCTTTTGTCCGCGATGACGACGGACGCAAAGCTGGCGGACCCGGGTTTGCCGGCGGAACGACAGCCGCTAACCGCAAGCGTGAGCAGCGACAACGCCATCAAGACTAGCAGTGAATTCAATTTCATTTGTTAGGTGCCGGCGGAAATTTTGCCAAAACTTCGGTGATGGCTTCTTTGACTCCCTCGGCGGTGGCTTTGCCGCCGGACTTTTCCGTCCGGCGACCAACCCAAACCAGTTCGTGCGATTTGCCGTCGAAGATTTCAATGGCCAGAGTCTTCTCCTCGTAGTTGCGGACATCCACCTCGCCGACGTGGACGGGCACGTAGCCGTAGCGCCGCGTCCAGGTCGTCCGGTTGTAACCCCAGTCGGTGACCTCGACCTTCGGCACAGATGAGCCGACGAGATTTACCACGAAGTCAGCGTGCTCACGCGCGACCGACTGAAACCCTTTCGCCGTCAACGCGGTCGTCATCGCCTCCTGCGCCGGTTTGCCGACGCGGAGAATCAGACCCGGATCATCCGCCGGGCCGGTGGCCGGCAGCGGCATCAACGCGAACGTGTGATACGCCGCGAAGTTCGCGTCGGCTTTGTAGTCGGTGTGAATGGGAGTTTTGCAACCGGCCACAAATGCGAGTGCGACGAGGACGAGCAATTTAACCGAATCGCGCACAAACAGATTTTTCATAATTCACCTCATAGTTCAGCAACGAGTCTTGCGATGGTTCAGGGTTTCGGTGTCGGCGGCACGAGCGGAATCGAGGCAGCCATCCCCAACCGCACCGCTAGATCAAGCCGGTTTTCCAGTTGCGCGAAACGCAGCGTCTTGGTGGCTGGCAACACCGTGCCGATCTTCTTGAGATGCTTGACGCGCAGCGTGACGAGCTGCGATTCCATTTTCGTATAGCGCTTGAGCATGTCCTTGGCGCGATCCTCGGGCACGTTCGGAAAAAGATCAGCGTACTCCAGCACGAGCTTCACCAGTTCGTCGTTGGCCTTTTCCATGTCGTGACGGTATTCGCGATAGAGCGGCCAGAAAGCTTTGCCCTCGGTTTCGCTCAGTTGCATATTTTCGGCGATCACCGTTTTGCGATCCGCCTTGATGGTCGCGCGCGCGACTTCGACTCCGTCCACTGCCGTTTGAGCCTGCGTCGGACACACGGCCAGGGCCGCGAGAACTCCAGCGATGACGAGCCACTTCGACGGATGAATGATTCGAGTTGTTTTCATTTGCGTGTTTTCTTTCTGGGTTGGTTCAAGTTTGAAGGTTTGGTTTGTGAATTCGTTTGAGAATCATTTCACCGCGCAACGTTGACGGTGAGCGGCTGTTGAAGTTGAAACTCCATCAACTCGCCGGGCCGGACCATCACGGTTTCGCCTTTTTTCAGAACGGTCGCACTCGCGCCAATGGCCGCGCCCTTGCCCGCATCGCCGCCGATGGCGCCGATGGCCGCACCGGTCGCGGTCATCTTCGCGGTTTTGGCGAGCGAGCTTTTGCCGGCTTCGATGTACGGGCCGCTCAGAATCGGAACCAGCACGCCGCCGATGGTCAATTCGCTCAGCCGCAAATCCAGCACGCTGCGCCCAGCGACACGCCCCGCCTGTCTCGCGTTCGCCACGCGGCCATAGCATCGCGTGCCCGCCTTGACGACCATCATGCCGTTGACGAC
>SCTL01000169.1 GCA_004297495.1 Verrucomicrobiota bacterium | reverse complement strand
CCTTCTTGCCCAAGTCCGCCGCGTAAAAAGCCGCCGCATATCCGCCCGGGCCTGCGCCAACGACTACGATTTCAGTTTTGATTGGTTCCATTGTTCAAATGCCTTTGAAAATTCTTAGTCCGGATATGGGACTGTTTTGCTGCCAGCAACCACCGAGGTAATCGCGATTGCTTTACCAACTTCCGGATTTAACGTCGTTTGGGCCATCTTGATTATTTTTACAGCGGCAGCCGCAGCCACAAATGGCTCGATGTCTTTTCCTACGCGGTGCTCACGTACGACAGTTTCGAAGTCCGGTCTCAACAGCTTGATCAACTCAATCCCGGGCCGAAGTGAAGCGTTTCCGACCGGAGGTTGACTGTCCCAACCTGTCTGCGGATTGATACCCAATTTTGAGCATACAATCGACATAACACCTACAATCTTTGGCCCGGCTTCATTCACCTCATCCGTAAACACAGCGCTACCCGGCGTCAGTTTGGAAAGATCATGTCCGGCGGCCCTCAATAAGCAATTACCTGCTATGCTGCCGGCTGCCGTGATGGCCGTTTCAGCGTGGACACCTCGATGATCTTGCAAACGCCGGATAATCGCATTCGCAAACTCATTCGATGCGGCGTCAAGTTTATCAAGGCCTTCGTCTCCGGCAGGCTTTTCTGTCGGTTTTTCGAAAACTTTTTTGAGGCGCTCAAACATTTAACTTCTTGGTTGCGTTCAAATCAGAGTGTTATCAACTCTTCACTGAAGTCCTGTAGCGCCGCGACAAGATCAACGATGAATCGCGCCGCGCTGCCACCATCAATGACGCGGTGGTCGTAGGACAAGCCCAGCGGCGTCATCATGCGGGCTTCCACCTTGCCGTCGCGAACAACCGGCTTCATCACGCCGCGACCGAGGCCGAGGATGGCGACTTCCGGCTTGTTGACGATGGGCGTGAAGTGCGCGCCGCCAATCGCGCCCTGATTCGAGATCGTGAACGTGCCGCCCTTGAGTTCATCGCCGGAAACTTTCCGGTCGCGCGCTTTCTGCGCGAGCACTTCGAGTTCCTTCGCGAGATCGGGGACACTCTTCTTATCCACGTCACGGATGACCGGGACGATCAAGCCTTGCTCCGTATCCACGGCGATGCCGAGGTGAACATATTCCTTGAGCACGAGTTCGTTTGCGACTTCGTCGAGGCTCGAATTGAAAATCGGATGCTTCTTCAAAGTCGCGGCCACCGCTTTCAAAACGAGCGGCGTGAGCGTCAGCTTGCAACCTTTCGCTTCGTAGGCAGCGGCGTATTTTTTTCGCAATTCGTTGAGCTTGGTGAAATCGGCGTCGTCAAATTGCGTGACGTGGGGAATGGAGTTCCAGTTTTCCGTCATGCGCCGCGAAATGACGCCGCGCAATGTCGTGATGGGCTTCTTTGTGACCGGCCCCCACTTCGAGAAATCAATTTGCTCCGCCGCCGGTTTGGCCGGGGCAGGGGAACTGGTTGCGGGCGCGGTTTTGGCTTTCGCAGCGGTGCTC
Organism: Verrucomicrobiota bacterium; assembly: GCA_004297495.1. GTDB lineage: Bacteria > Verrucomicrobiota > Verrucomicrobiia > Limisphaerales > JADLHS01 > SCTL01. The sequence continues at coordinate 3,693 of SCTL01000169.1, read as the reverse complement.
TGCAAACGCGCGATGTAACTCCGCACGTCGCCGATTTCAATCCTTCCACCCGGCCCGCTGCCGCGAATTTTGCCGAGGTTGATGCCCAACTCGCGCGCCCAACGTCGCAACGACGGCGGAGCCACGGGCGCCGCCACTGCTTCAGCCGATTCTTCTTCCGCCGCTTCCTCGACGACTTCCTCAACTTCCGGCTCGGGTTGAGGCGCGAGGCGCTTGGCGGCCGGTTTCGCGGCAGGCTTGGCTGCTGGTGCGGGCGCAGCCGCAGGTGCGCCACCACCGGCGAGCGAGAGGATGCGTTGGCCGGCGCTGATCTTGTCGCCGGCTTTCACATAAACTTTAGCGACCACGCCGGCGTCGGTCGCGGGAATCGCGGCCACGGCCTTTTCGTTTTCGAGTTCGATGATCGTCTGGTCTTTGGCGACCGTGTCGCCTTCCTTGACGAAGACAGTCACCACGACGCCGCTGTCAGCGCCCTCACCGAGTTTTGGAAGTTTCAAATCCATAAACAGTTTCTGAAATTAGCTGAAAGTTAAACCAACTGCGGCTGAATTTTTTCCGGATCAACGCCGAGTTCTTTGATCGCTTTCGCCACGACTTCGTGTTCGATCTCGCCCTTTTGCGCGAGCGCGTAGAGCGTGCCGATGACGGTGCTCTCGGCGTCCACCTGGAAAAAGCGGCGCAAACGCGCGCGGGTGTCGCTGCGGCCAAAGCCATCCGTGCCCAGCGTGAATAATCCGCCCGGCACCCACGGTGCGATTTGATCCGGCACAGTGCGAATGTTGTCGGACACCGCGATGAACGCGCCTTTTTCTTTGCCGAGAATCTGTTCGACGTAATTTTGCTTCGGCGTTTCCGTCGGGTGCAGCATGTTCCAACGCTGGCAACGGATCGCGTCGGTGCGAAGCAGTTTGTAGCTCGTCGCGCTCCACACGTCGGCGCTCACGCCGTAGCGTTCGCCGAGAATTTCCTGCGCCGCCAGCGCGGATTGAATAATCGGGCCGCTGCCGATGATGTGCGCTTTGATTTTTTTCTTCTCGCCAGCTTTGAACTTGTAGAGGCCCTTCAGAATTCCGTCCTCGACGCCTTCGGGCATCGGCGGCATCGGATAATTGTCGTTGTAGAGCGCGAGGTAATAAAACAGTTCCTCACCCTGCGCATACATGCGACGCAAGCCGTCGGCGACGATGGTCGCGATCTCGTAACCGAACGCCGGGTCATAAACCATCGTCGTCGGCACGGTGCTCATCAGCAGCAAGCTGTGGCCGTCCTGATGTTGCAGGCCCTCGCCGTTGAGGGAGGTGCGCCCGCTCGTCGCGCCACAGAGAAAACCCTTGGCCTTGATGTCGCCGGCGAGCCAGACGAGATCGCCGATGCGTTGCGGGCCGAACATCGAGTAGTAAGTGTAGAACGGCACCATCTCGACGCCGTGCGTGGCATAGCTCGTGCCCGCCGCGATGAACGACGACATCGCGCCCGCCTCGGTGATGCCTTCTTCGAGAATCTGTCCGTCCTTCGCCTCGTGGTAGTAGAGCAAAGATTTTTTGTCCACCGGTTCGTAAAGCTGGCCTTTGCAGGAATAAATTCCGATCTCGCGGAACAACGAATCCATGCCGAACGTGCGCGCCTCGTCGGGAATGATCGGCACGATGTTTTTGCCAATGCCTTTGTGCCGGAGCAAAACCGTGAGCAAGCGCACGAACGCCATCGTGGTGGAAACCTGACTTGTGCCCGAGCCTTTAAAAAATTCCTTGAAGAAATCCGGCGGCGGAACTTCCAGCTTGGGCGCTTTCGTCTGGCGCGACGGAACAAAACCGCCCAGCGCCTTGCGACGTTCGAGCAGGTATTTGATTTCGGGACTGTTCTCCGGCGGACGGTAGAACGGCGTCTCGGCGATCACGTCGTCGCTGATGGGCATGTTGAACCGCGCGCGGAACTCGCGCAGTTCTTTCTCGTTCATCTTTTTCTGCTGATGCGAAATGTTGCGGCCCTCGCCGGCTTCGCCGAGGCCGTAGCCTTTCACCGTCTTGGCGAGGATCACCGTCGGCTGGCCCTTGTGCTCAGTGGCGGCTTTGTAGGCCGCATACATTTTGCGCGTGTCGTGGCCGCCGCGCATGAGCTTGTGCAACTGCGCGTCGGTGAGATGCGTGACGAGCTTGAGCAACTCGGGGTATTTGCCGAAGAAATGCTTCCGCACGTAGCTGCCCGGCTCGACGACGTATTTCTGATAATCGCCGTCCACCGCTTCTTCCATGCGCTTGAGAAGCAGGCCGGAGTTGTCGCGCGCGAGCAAATCGTCCCAGTCCGAACCCCAGATGACTTTGATGACGTTCCAACCCGCGCCACGAAACGCCGCTTCGAGTTCCTGAATTATTTTTCCGTTGCCGCGCACCGGGCCGTCGAGACGCTGCAAGTTGCAGTTCACGACCCAGATCAAGTTGTCGAGATTCTCGCGCGACGCGAGCGTGATCGCGCCGAGCGTTTCCGGTTCGTCGCTCTCGCCGTCGCCGATGAAGCACCAGACTTTCGGCTCGGGTTCAGCGGCGATCATCTTGCGCGCTTGCAGGTAGCGATTGAACCGCGCCTGATAGATGGACATGATCGGCCCGAGGCCCATCGAGACGGTCGGGAATTGCCAGAACTGCGGCATCAAGTAGGGATGCGGATACGAGGAAAGCCCACCGCCCTCGGCTAGTTCCTGACGGAAGTTGTGCAGGTTTGTTTCGGTGAGCCGGCCTTCGAGAAACGCGCGCGCGTAAACGCCCGGCGCGGCGTGGCCCTGGAAATAAACCGCGTCGCCCGGAAATTTTTCCGTGCGCCCGCGGAAGAAATGATTGAACGCGACTTCGTAAAGCGTCGCGGACGAAGCGTAGCTCGCGATGTGCCCGCCGACATTTGTGTTGGAGTTCGCCTTCACGACCATCGCCATGGCGTTCCAGCGCATGAGACTCTTCAACTGCACCTCGGTTTTCCAGTCGCCGGGATACGTGGGTGTCTGATCGGCGGGAATCGTGTTGCTGTACGGCGTGTTGAAGCCGCGCGGCAGCTCGTGCTGTTGCGCGCGGAGTTTGTCGGCGAGTTGTTCGAGGAGTTGCGCCGTGCGTTCCGGTCCGTGCGTTTCGAGCGCGAGTTCGACGACCGACTGCACGGAATCCGTGAGCTTGTCGCTGTTCGCGCCGTTGGAACGGGTGCCGGCCACGGCTGGTGACCGCGAACCGTAAACTTCTTTTTTCTCAGCTTTCACTATGTTACTGACTTCAAATGAAATTGCCGTTGGAAACAACAGGCTGGATGCGCCCCGGCAAGAGCGTCAGATTAAACCCAAAACCATCGCCCAACGCCAGCGAAATTAGCATGAACACCGCCGAATGAAAGCCCTCGACCTCACCTTGCCGACGCCCGCCGAAAATCTGGCGTGCGACGAGGCGTTGCTCGACGCGGCGGAAGCGGGGCCGGGCGACGAAGTGCTGCGTTTCTGGGAGTCACGCGAACACTTTGTGGTTGTCGGTTACGCGAATAAAGTGGCGAGCGAAGTGAACGTCGCGGCGTGCGAGGCGAAATCAATTCCCATCCTGCGCCGCTGTTCCGGCGGCGGAACGGTGGTGCAGGGGCCGGGCTGTTTGAATTACGCGCTCGTCTTGCGAATCACCGAAGACGGGGCGACGCGCAGCATCAGCGCGGCAAACAAGTTCATTA
>SCTL01000168.1 GCA_004297495.1 Verrucomicrobiota bacterium | reverse complement strand
TCGTCGTCTGCAAGCCGTGCGCGTGCGGATCAAGACCGAGCTTGGTGCAAAAATGTTCATGCAGCTTGTGCGAGCCGCCAAGCGCGCAGCTCAACGTGCGGCAAACTTTGATCTGATGTTTGCCGACGGGCGCTTGCCGGAACATCGGATAGAACGTCACGAGTTCATGGACGTTGATGGGCTGCAAGCCGAGTTTCTTGGCGACCCACAGGGTGGCTTCAGGCGAGATGGAGCCGAAATGCTCCTGCAACGCGTGCAGCAACATGAGCGACGCGCTGCGCTTCACGGGATAATGCGTGATCAGCTCGTCAATCTCGGATTCAAGATTTGCTGGAACGGTGAAACTCATTTTTTGTTAGCCACGAAAGAACACAAAGAGCGCAAAGAAACTTCAGCGGAGCGCGGCTCTGTGAGCCGCAGCACGTTCAAATGCAAAGCGGGCCGCTGCGGGTCACAGACCCGCGCTCCTTTGCGTTCTCTGCGTTCTTTCGCGGCAAAACTCATCGGTCACACTCCCCCATCACAAAATCAAACGACCCCAAAATCGCCACCGTGTCGCTCATCATGTGGCCGGGCAACAGGTGCGACAGGATGCTCAGGTTCACGAAGCTGGGGCTGCGAATCTTCAAGCGATACGGCGTGCCGCCGCCGCGACTGTTGATGTAAAAGCCCAGTTCGCCCTTCGGATTTTCGTGGCCGAAATAAATTTCGCCGGGCGGACAGTTCATGCCCTGCGTCACGAGCATGAATTGATGGATCAATTCCTCCATGCTCGACATCACCTTGTTCTTCGGCGGCAAAACGATTTTGCCATCGGCCACGTTGACCGGCTCTTTCGATTTGTTGTCGAAGCCGCCGGGGAGTTTGTCGAGGCACTGATGCACGAGGCGCACGCTCTGCCGCATTTCTTCCATGCGAACGAGGTAACGATCGTAGCAATCGCCGACCGAGCCAAGCACTACGTCGAACTGCAAATCCTTGTAGCAAAGATACGGCTGGGCTTTGCGGAGATCGTAATCCACGCCGCTGCCGCGCAAGTTGGGGCCGGTGAGGCCGTAATCAATCGCGTCGGCGCGCGAGATCACGCCGACGTCGCGCGTGCGGTCCACCCAGATTTTGTTGCGCGTGAGCAGCGTCTCGACCTCGGCGATGTTGATGACGACTTCGTTGATAAACTTGCGCACCGCGTCGCACCAGCCGGGCGGCGTGTCGCGCGAAACGCCGCCGATGCGCGTGTAACTCGTCGTGAACCGCGCGCCGGTGAGCGATTCGCAGAGGTTGTAAATTTTTTCGCGCTCGGTGAACGTGAGGAGGAAAACCGTCATCGCGCCCACGTCCATCGCGAAGCAGCCGACGCCGAGCAGGTGCGACGAAATGCGCGCCAGCTCGCAGCAAATCACGCGGAGGTATTGACAGCGCGGCGGGAGCTTGTCGTGGATGCCGAGAAGTTTTTCCACCGCGAGCGCGTAGGCAACGTTGTTGGCCAGCGGCGCGAGATAATCCAGCCGGTCCGTGTAAGGGATGAACTGCGTCCACGTCATGTTCTCGGCGATTTTTTCGTCGCCGCGATGCAGGTAGCCGATGTCGGGAATCGCCTTGGTGATGATCTCGCCGTCCAGTTCCAAGATGATGCGCAACACGCCGTGCGTGGACGGATGCGACGGCCCCATGTTGAGGACCATCTTTTCGCCCTGCATGTCCTGCAAATCCTCGGCGGGCGGGCGCGGCAGAGCTTTCGCCGCCGCCTCGGCTTGCGCGGCGGAATCGCGGATTTCGATTTCTTGGACGGTGCTCATTTGCGTCGAACGTAGGCGACCGTGTTCCCTCCGTTGGTTCTTTCCTCTCGGATCTCAAGAAAATCAGGAAACCTACCAATCATCGTTCTTAGATTTGAACAACCGTACGTGCGGTGATCAAAACTTGAATCCAAACTTCGCATCGTGCTTCCAACAGAACTCAGCGTAGCCCAACCATCGTCCTGCGCGCAGTTTTCGAGCGCCTTTCGCAGCAGTGGAAGCGCCTTCATGACGGACAGAACTTTCGTCGGAGAAGTTGCAGGCGCTGACTTTTGTTTGGGCTTTTCCTCCTGAGGGGCCGAGTTTTCTTCCTGCGGAGTCAGATTTTCAGTGAACACGAAAACATCACAAGCATTCCGGAAAGACTTGGCGGTCGCCTGTCGCCCGATACCCATCACGAACAACCCCTTTTCCCGGATGCGTGTTGTCAGCCGCGTGTAATCGCTGTCACTGGAAACCACACAGAATCCATCGGCCACACCAGAATAGAGTATGTCCATCGCCTCAATGATCATGGCACTGTCAGTCGCGTTTTTTCCGACCGTGTGGCGAAACTGCTGGATCGGCTGGATGGCATTTTCCTGGAGAACATCCTTCCAGCCGTTCATGTTCGGACTTGTCCAATCTCCGTAGATTCGTCGAATCGTCGTGCGTCCGTACCTGCTTATCTCAGCAAGAATTTCATCGAGCAACGAAGGCTGGGCGTTGTCGCCATCTATGAGAACGGCGATGGCTCGCAATTTCGGAAATGGATTTGCGTCGGCCATGCTCAATCACCCGAAGTCTTTACCCGCGGTTCGCGTTCAATCGCATCCTTGCCGCCCGGCGCGGTGACGAACGGGCCGCCTTCGATGGGCGCGGGTTTGCTGAACGCCACGTCCGGCATTTCGCTCGGCTTGCCGGCCAGCGGAAAATCTTTTCGCAGCGGGAAGTATGGATAGCCTTCCCACATGATGATGCGCCGCAAGTCGGGATGCCCGCGAAAGCGGACGCCCATCATGTCGTAAATCTCGCGCTCGTGCCAATCCGCCGTGCGCCACACGCCCGTGACCGTCGGCAGTTCGGATTTCTCCTCGCTCACGTTCGTCTTGAGCCGCAGGTAACAGCGATGCGCAAGGCCGTAAAGCTCATAGACAATCGTCCAGCGCGGGTCATCGCCGTAATTGTCCACGCTCGAAACATCCACGAGGTAGTCGAAGCCCAGTTCCTTCTTCGCGAACTCGCACACCTCGACGATGCGCTCGGCGTCCGCGACGTTCAGCGTGAGTTCGCCACGAAACTCGGCGGGCGCGGACACGGGTTCCCCGAACTTTTCGCGAAGTTTGTTGGCAAGGTCGTTGGCGTTCACTCCGAAGAAATCAGGCTTTGGCCAGCGCCGGGCCGGGTTTCTTCAAAGTGGCCAGCAACGGCTCACGTTGAACCTTGTTTTGAAGCTTCATCAGCGCGTCGAGCAGCGCCTCGGGACGCGGCGGGCAACCCGCGACGTAAACGTCCACCGGGATGATGTTGTCCACGCCTTGCAACACCGCGTAGCTGCGATACATGCCGCCGGTGGATGCGCACGCGCCCATCGCGATGACCCATTTCGGCTCGGCCATCTGGTCGTAGATGCGTTTCACGGCCATCGCCATCTTGTAAGTCACTGTGCCGGCGACAATCATGCAGTCGGATTGTCGCGGAGAAAAGCGCATGACCTCCATGCCGAAGCGGGAAATGTCGAAGCGGCTTGCGCCCGTGGCCATCAGCTCGATGGCGCAGCACGCCAGCCCCATCGGCATTGGCCAGATGGAATTCTTGCGAAACCAGTTGATGGCGGCGTCCACACTGGTGTGAATGACGTCGCCTTCAATCCGCGAATCGTAACCGAATTCCTGGGTGTTTTTCATGCAAGACACCGAACCAAACCAAGCTAGCGGTCGAGTTAAAACCAAGCAAGCCGGTTTTGTGATTTATTTCACAAAGTTGGTTTGCCTGGCTGAGTTTTGTCTGAGAAGCAAGCCGCCGCACTTCCAACTTTCTTTCCGGCCCGCCGTTTCGTTAGTCTTGGAGACTATGTTTGAAACGATTGTTCCTGAGATCGAAAAGGCCGGCGGCAAACTGACGCACTTGCGGAGGTTTCTTTGACGTGCCGGGATTGCAGAAGCGCCTGGGCGAGTTGAACTCGCTGATGGCGGCGGACAATTTTTGGAACAATCGCGAGCAGGCGCAGAAGTTGATTGACGAAGCGAACGCGCTGCGCGGCAAACTCGATCCCTTGCAGCAGGCCGAGAAGCAGTTCGA
>SCTL01000019.1 GCA_004297495.1 Verrucomicrobiota bacterium | reverse complement strand
ATCGCGCTGCGGACGACGTTCATCGTCGGTTTTCCCGGCGAGACGGAGGCGAGTTTCGACGACCTGCTTGGTTTTATTCGTGAAACAAAATTCGAGCGGCTGGGAGTTTTTGCCTACTCGAAGGAAGACGGCACGCGCGCCGGCGCGATGGCGGGACAGGTTTCGGACAAGGTGAAGCAACGTCGGCGCGAACTCGCGATGGCGGCGCAGCACGCGGTTGCCGTGGACGTCGCGGAGAAATTTGTCGGTCGCACGATCAAGGTGCTGATTGAAGGCGAGGCGAGCGCGAAGCAATTGCAGCAGGCCCGCGTGAGTTCGTGGGAGCACGGCTTCATTCGCGAACACGACACGCACACGAGCCAGCTCAAGGGGCGGTATCTGGTGGCGCGCGGCGCGGCGGACGCGCCGGACATTGACGGGCGCGTTTATGTGCGGGGAAAATTGCCGGTCGGGGAATTCGCTTTCGTGAAAGTCATCGGCCACACTGATTACGATTTGATCGCCGAGCCAGCATGAACCTGCCGAACAAACTCACCGTGGGCCGCTTCGTTTTGACGGGCGCGTTTCTGGCCGCCATGTTTTCGCGTTCGCCGCTCAACGACACGCTCGCGCTGGTGTTCTTTTGCGTCGCGTCCTTCACGGATTTTCTGGACGGCGAAATCGCGCGGCGCCGGAAGCTGATCACCAACTTCGGCGTGTTGATGGATCCGCTGGCGGACAAAATCCTGACCTGCTCGGCGTTCATCGCGCTGGTCGAGCGGCACATGCGCGCGAAATTAAACGGCGAACTGCCGGTCGTGTTTCAGTTCGACGGGCACGACGTGTTCGCGAAAGTCGAATCGTGGATGGTGGTCATCATCGTCGCGCGCGAACTGGGAATCACCGGATTGCGTTTGCTGGCCGCGTCCAAACATGTCGTCCTGGCGGCGGAACGTTACGGCAAACACAAAACCATTTCGCAAATGGCGGCGATCATCGCGTTGCTGGTGATGGACGCTTACGGCGAATGGTGGCCGTGGTTGCACGACTTCTTCAGCCCGTGGACACCGTGGTTTGCGCTGATCGTGCTCTGGCTGACGGTGCTGCTGACGCTGGTTTCGGGGCTGCTGTATTTGTGGCGCAACCGCTCGCTGTATCTGGAAGACATGTGAGCCGCCGGTTGGCTCAACGACGCGCAGGCTGAGTGGGCAGGGGCAGCGTGTCGCCGCCGGTGTTGGTGCGCGCGGGTCGGTACACTGCGGGGGGAATTCCCGCTGCGGGATTCGCCTTCTGATTTTTTCTCCACACGGTCGCGATCAAAATGATCAAGCCCACGATGACCAGCACGGCGAGCACCGCGCCGCTTTTGCGCCAGTTGACGCGGGAGAGTTGGAGCATCAGAAAATCCACGACGCCGCGCGGTTCGTTGGAGAGTGGAGGCGGTTCGCTGAATTTTTCGGTGCGGCCCAGTTCCTCGTCAAGCGCGGCCATGAGTTGCGGGACATCAAGCTTGAGCAATTTGGCGTAGGAACGGACGAAGCCGCGAATGTAAACCGGCGCGACGAAGACGTCGTATCTGCCTTCCTCGATGGCAATGAGGTGATCGGTGCGCACCTTCGTGACGTCCACCACCTGTTGAAGGGTAAGTTTCTGAGCCTCGCGCGCGTGGCGGAGTTGTTCGGCTACCGTCGGCATGTGCGCCCATTAAGCGGGGGCGCGGGGTGATTTGCAATCCTGGAAAAAAGACGCGCGCGATCAGGCGGCGGCGGGACGGGGAGTTCCGAATGGGGCAGGGGCGGTTTTTTCACCGGACGCACCTGTGCCGGAGAAAGCCAGATAGAGCAGGGCGAAGAGATTGGTCACGGGCAGGATCAACAGCACACCGAGCCACGGGCTTTTGCCACGCGCTTCCGAGATGCGAACGCACCAGACGACTTGCGCGACGAGGTTGGCGATGGGAATGAACCAGATCACGAACCACCAGAGCGGCAGTTGCGCGGCGCGCAGGAGCGGGAACAATTGCAGCACCGGCAGCCAGACGAGCACGCCCGGTTCGGCGCCGGCTTTCTTGCAAATCTTGTGGAAACAGAAACAGAGCAGCAGCCAGCCGACGAGCATTCCACCGAGGACCGCGAAGATAATATTCCGGCTCACGCTGCCCAGCGTGCGCTTCAACAGCGGATTCGCCGTCAGGGCCGTCGTGAGCGAGTGGAGGCGGGCCCCGTCTTTGGCGGGCGTGTAACTTGGTTCCGTGGCGCTCGATTTATGACCGTTCAGCACGACCGCGCCGGCAGCGGCGGAGGCGGTGTTGGATCCGTTGATGGCCGCGATGGAGTCGGCGTTGATCTCGGAGAGCTTGATCACCGCGACGCCGCCTGCGTGGGAGAAACTCAGATGCGTGCTGGTGCGGGTGAAGACCGTGACGTTGGAATAACTGCCCGACGCGGTTTTGAGCACGTCGAGTTTGATGTCCGCGCGCAGGGCCGGGGCGCAAAGCGTCGCCAATCCGAGCGCAGCCAGGACAATCAAGCGGCGGACCAGCTTGCGCCCGCAAGTGGACAGCGTTTTATTCATGGCCGGTTTCATTTTGGCAGAGCAAGACGGTCTAAATCTCCGGGCTAAATTGCACGAAACGTGCCAGCGTGGGGAGAGTCCCCGGGCGGCGGGCGCACCGGCACGGATTCAGAAGCGATACTTGAAGTAGATCGAGCCGGAGCGGTTGTAAGTGTCCTGACCGTGGAAATCCCGCGAACGATGTACCAGCGCAAACCCGGTCTCGAAGCACGGCGCGCTGATCACGCCGCCAAACCGGAATTCACCGACGAAGATTTCATGCGATACGTGATGGCTGTCGTGCCAGAGATTGCCATCGAGGAATTCCGTGAAGCCGATGGCAGAACCTTCCGCCGAGAAAAACGCGTACGCGCTCCAGCGTTCATGAGTTTGAGCCCCGGCGCGCCCGCCGTCGGGTGATGCGAGGGCGTTGGCAGTTTGCGGCCCGAAATCATCCGGTAAATTGAGACCGATCCGGGCGCTGCTGCCCAAGCGGACGGAGGTTTCTACGTTGCCCAGGCTGAAGCCGCCGTGCGGCATGATTTCCACCCAGCGGCCCGCCGGTGTGCCGGCGGTGAGCGAGACGGCGCGCTGGTATTTCAAGGCCAGCCCCGGCTCGTTTCTAAGCTGATTCGCCCAGCCTTGCGGCAGGTCGAACCCGCGGATTTCATGCACCCACGTCTGGGCCTTGTCCGCCAACGAATCCGGCCCGATGACGCCGATGTCCAGTTGGAAATTCTCCAGCACGAGATGATGGCCCGCCGTCCAGCCGCGCCGTTGCAAAATAATCCCCGTGTAAAGCCAGCCCGCGTACGGCCGGTCGTTCGTGACTACGGATGTGGCCTGCAAATCCGCCGGCGTAAAAATGCTCTGGCCGATTTGCGTGCCGATGCGGGTCGCTTCCACGGTGAAGCCGAGCGCCGGAATTGCGCGGGAAAAATTGCTCAAGCACCCAGACGCTGGCTGTTCGCCGGAAAGATAGGTGAGTTTGATACCTTGCGTGTAGTGACGGTCGGTGTCCACCACGAGATCATTTTCCTCAATCACCGTGAGCACGGGGCCGTGGTTGAACGAGACCGACTCGGCAGCACCCGCGAACCTCCCCACCGACAGCATGACGAGCACGAACCATTTTCTCGCTTCGTGAATCTTGCAGTCCCCTAACTTCATGGCGCTACTCTGTCCATTTTGGAGGCAGGGAAAAGACAAATTCAGACTGGCACGAGACGGCGAACGACAGCGAGCGGTTGAGCCAGGCGCTTCGGTCTGACTCGGTTTTTCAAAAATCTCAGTCATCCATGTCCTGAGAGTTTCGGTTCGTTGACGTGGCAGCACTCTTGCTTGATCGGGTCAGGAAGTGACATTATGAAGTTCTGCATCGAAGTCGGCGAAGCTGAAAAACACCTGGTCGAATTCAATTTCAACCAACTCCTCGGCCAAATCGTCATCAAGGTTGACCGCAAGGAAGTCAAACGCAACCAACGGCTCTTTGATGAACCGATCCACGAAACCCACGTCATCCCGGTGGATGCCGGCGGCAAATACATCGTGCGCATCGAGAAAGAGCGCAAACAACTCTTCGGTCAAAAATGCCGCGTCTTCCTGAACAACCGGCTGTTCAAGTACTACGAAGGCGTTTGAACCGCGCGCTCCTGCTCCCGCGCCGCTGAATTCACTTTGGACTTGCCCGATTGGTTTGTGCCGGGACAATCCCGTTAAAAACCAATCGTATGTTTTCACACGTTGTCATTTT
>SCTL01000167.1 GCA_004297495.1 Verrucomicrobiota bacterium | reverse complement strand
TCTCGCGACCCATCGCGGACAGCACGCATTCCATCAGCGAGATCGCGTTCATCGTGACGCGCCTCACGCTCGACAACGGCGTCACGGGCGACGCGTATCTGCTCGCGTTTCATTATTCGCCGCAAGCCATCGCGGGCGCGTTGCGGGACATTCGCGGACTGGCGTTGGGCTTCGAGGTTTCCGAGACTGGCAAGTTCATCCATGAGTTTGAAAAGGAGTCGGAGTATTTCGGCCACGCCGGAATTCATCGCTGGGCGCTCGGCTCGATCAATATCGCAATGTGGGACGCGTGGGCGAAGACTTTGCAGCAGCCGGTCTGGAAACTTTTCGGCGTCTGCCGCGAACGCGTGCCGCTCTACGGCAGCGGCGGTTGGATTTCTTATTCGATTGACGAACTGCTCGCCGAAGTCACCGGCTACGTGAAACGCGGCTTTCGCGCCGTGAAAATCAAAGTCGGCTCACCGGAACTGGAACGCGACATCGAACGGCTCGCGAAAGTCCGCGAAGCCGTCGGGCCGCACGTGAACGTGATGATGGACGCAAACCAGGGCATGAGCGTTTCCACCGCGCTCAAGCTCGCCGAGGCGGTGCGCCCGCTGCGCATTACGTGGTTTGAAGAACCGTTGCCGCACACGGATTTCGACGGCTACGCGCAATTGCGCCGGCAGGCCGGCATTTCGCTGGCGATGGGTGAGCGTGAATTTGATCTCGTGCCATTGCGCGAATTGATCCGCCGCGATGCGATTGATCTCTGGCAGCCGGACATTCTCCGCCTCGGCAGCGTGGAAGCCTGGCGCGCCTCCGCCGCGCTGGCGCACGCGCATCACCTTCCCGTGTTGCCGCACTACTACAAGGAATACGACGTGCCGCTGCTGATGACCGTGCCCAACGCCTTCGGCGCGGAATCGTTCGACTGGGTGGACGGTCTCATCACGCATCCGATCCGGATGGAAAACGGTTTCGCGTATCCGAACACCGGCGCGGGCTGGGGTTTCAGTTTCAAGGACGGCGCGTTGAAAGAAATTTAGGACGAAAGCCGCGGCTCAACTCAAACTCGCCGGATCAATGTCCACCGTCACGGTCACATCCTCCGGCAATGAAAGAGTGGTCATCAACTTCGCGAGGCTTGCCGAGAGTTTGCTCATCTGACTCGTGCGCAACATGAGTTGGTAGCGATAAAAATTTTCCGCGCGCAGCAACGGCGCCGGCGCCGGCCCGGCGATGATCAAATCTTTGAACGCACCCCTCACCCGGCCTGCGGCCACCCTCTCCCCATCGGATGGGGAGAGGGCCGGGGTGAGGGGTTCGTCGCCACTTAATAGTTTGGCCAACTCCTTCCGCACGTGCTCCGCGGAAAATTTCACCTTGTCCTCGTTGTGCCCCTTCAACGTGAGCAACGCCACGCGGCGAAACGGCGGATAGTTCAACTGCTGCCGGAATTCAATTTCCTGCTCGTAGAAGCCCACGAAGTCGTGCCGCCGTGCGTACTGAATCGCCGGATGAAACGGCGTGAACGCCTGCACGAACACTTCACCCTCCACATCGCCGCGCCCGGCGCGACCGGAGACTTGTGTGAGCAGTTGAAACGTCCGCTCGCCCGCCCGGAAATCCGGCTGATGCAGCGCCATGTCCGCGTAAATGATTCCGACGAGCGTGACGTTCGGAAAATGGAGTCCCTTCGCGATCATTTGCGTGCCGACGAGTATATCAATCTTGCCCACGCGAAAATCGCCGAGGATGCGGCGATAATCCTCCTTGCGCTTCATCAGGTCCGAATCCATCCGCTGTACGCACGCCTTCGGGAAAAGTTTGTTCAACGTGTCCTCGACTTTTTGCGTGCCCAGTCCCGTGTAGCGGATCGAGGGATTCTTGCACTTCGCGTTCGGACAAACCGCCGGCACGGCTTCGGTGTAGCCGCAGAGGTGACAGCGCAGGCATTGGTCGGTGCGATGATACGTGAGCGACAGACTGCAATTCGGACAATTCGCCACGTAACCGCATTGCGTACATTCGAGCGCCGTCGAGTAGCCGCGTCGGTTCAGGAACAAAATCGTCTGCTCGCCGCGTTCGAGCCGTTGCGTGATGGCTTCCTTGAGTTGCGGTGAAAAAATCGGCGGCCCTTTCCCGCCGCGCGCGGCCTGGCGCATGTCCACCACGCGCACGAAGGGCATTTTCTGATTGTCCACACGCTCGGGCAGTTCGAGCAGCGCGTATTTGCCCTTCTTGCAATTGTGATAACTCTCCAGCGACGGCGTGGCCGAGCCGAGCACGACCACCGCGCCTTCCATCTGGCCGCGCATGATGGCGACGTCGCGCGCATTGTAGCGCGGGGCTTCCTCCTGCTTGTAAGTGTGCTCGTGCTCCTCGTCCACGATGACGAGTCCGAGCGGTTCAACGGGCGCAAAAATCGCCGAGCGCGCGCCAATCACAATTCTAGCGCGGCCCTGACGAATCTTATGCCACTCGTCATGCCGCTCGCCCGCGCTCAAGTGCGAATGCAGGACGGCCACGAGCGTCTGTTGCGGGCCGTGACTGAAGCGCGATTTGAAACGCTCGACTGTTTGCGGTGTGAGCGAAATTTCCGGCACGAGCACGATCGCGCCTTTGCCCTGCGCCAGCGCGCGCGCGATGGCCTGCAAATAAACTTCGGTCTTGCCCGAGCCGGTGACGCCGTGGAGAAGGAAAGTTGAGGATGGAGGATGGAGGATGGAGGATGGCTTGGCTTTTCCATCTACCATCTTCGATCTTCCATCCTCTTTCCGATCCATCGCCGCCGTGATCTTCTCCAGCGCAGCAGCCTGCGCCGGGTTCAACACCAGCGGCTGGCTCGGCAAAATTTCCTCCCGCGAGTAAGGATCGCGCTCCGAGATTTCGCTGGAGACGGACACGAGGCCGCGATCTTCCAGTTTGCGCACGGTCGCGGACGTGGTTTCCGCGAGGCCAAGTAGTTCGCTCAATAAAATTTCCCGCCGCTCCTCGACAATGTGCCAGACATCCTGTTGTCGCTTGGGCAACTTCGGAAATTCCCCGCTCACCGGCAGCGCACGCACAAACAGCCGCTCGCGCCAGCCGGCGTCTTCCTTGCGCACGGCCTCGGGCAGCACGCTCTTGAGCGCGATCTCCGGCGCGCAGCAATAGTAGTCCGCAATCCAGCGCGCGAGTTGCAGCACGCGCGGCGTGACGAGCGACTGCGCGCCGATGACTTTGATGATCGGCTTGAGTCGCGCGTGCGCGGATTCCTCCGCCAGCGCGGTGACGACGCCCAAAACTTTGCGCGGCCCGAACGGCACTTGCACGCGCGTGCCGACGTCCACGCGGCCCGTCAGTTCCGGCGGGATGGCGTAATCGAACTCCTTGCGGAGCGCGATTTCGAGCGAGACGCGGGCGATCATGCGGAGTTGAGAGTTGAGAGTTGAGGGTTGAGAGTCAAGCCACGGGAGGAGCGCGGGCGTCCCGCCCGCAGCACGCCACCACGCATCAGCCGCCGGAAATTTCCAAGCGCGCTCCGCAATCGCCGCGCTGCGACCGGGACGGTCGCGCTCCGTTCAATCCCGCGTGATCGCCTTCAACTCGGCTTCCAGTTGCCGGCGCAATTCCTCGCGCTCGGCGGGCGTGGCTTCGCGCGGCACGCGGAGCGGCCGGCCATAAATCATTTCACACCGCGCGAAGGGCAGCGGTACGAGGAAACGATCCCAACTCTTGAGCCGGATTTTCCAGTTCAGCGAATAGGACACCGGGACGATCCGCAGCCCCGTGATTTGCGCCAGCGCCAGCACGCCGTCCTGCGCGACGTAGCACGGTCCGCGCGGACCGTCGGGCGTGATCGCGATGTCATGATTTTTGCGGGCCCAGCTCGTCAGCTCGCGCAACGCCTGCGCGCCGCGCCGGCTGGATGAGCCGCGCACCGGTTGCACGCCGAACTGTTCGAGCACTGCCGCGAGAAACGCGCCGTCCTTGCTCGCGCTGATGAGCGCGGCCAGCCCGGCGGTGTGGCGGCCCCGCGGGCACGCGTCGTTGAAATACGCCTTCATGCAAAGCGCCAGCCGGTTGTGCCAGACGCAAAAGATCGTTTGCTCCCTCGTCTCCCCAGTGCGGTTGTCCCACGAGTAACGCAGCGTCGCGCTCACCACTCGCAACGCGGCGCCGAGAATCCACGCGGCCAGGCGCTGATGCCACGCGGGCGCGTGCGGCACGACGATGCCGGATTTTTTGGGCGCTGGAGGAGTGGTGGCGTTCGGCATTTGGAGTCAGCGGAAACGGAACATTCAACATTCAACATTCAACGCCCAACTCCCAAGGCTGCGTGTCCGAACGCGCCAGTTCGATGTTGGGCGTTGAATGTTGAATGTTGAATGTGCGGTCATCTTCACCCCTTCTTCAACGCCGCCCGCACGAGCGCTTCCACCGTCGCGCTCTCGCCGAGCATCGTCTGCGCGGCGCGCACGGTGTCGTGGGCCTCGACTTGTTTGAAGCCCAGCGCCATGAGCGCGAGCACCGCGTCGTTGATCTTCTGATCGGCGGCGGAAAGCGAACGCGCGGCGCTTGATGCCTCCCACGCGCCCGCTGCACCGACCTTGTCGCGCAATTCCACCACGATGCGCTCGGCGCTTTTTTTCCCAACGCCGGAGATTTGTGAAAGCGCCTTCACATCGCCATTGGCCACCGCGCCGCGAAAGGCGACCGCGTTCATGCCGCTCAAAATATTCAGCGCGGTTTTCGGGCCGATGCCGCTGACGTTGTTGATCAACATGCGAAACAATTCGCGCTCGGCCACGGTCGCAAAACCGTAGAGCACGTGGGCGTCTTCGCGCACGGCGAGGTGCGTGAGTAATTTCACTTCGCCGCCGGGCGGCGGGAGTTTATCGAAGGACGAGAGCGGAATGAGCGCCTCGTAGCCGACGCCGTTCACATCCACCGTGACTTGCGTGGGCAGCGCCTCGACGAGTTTGCCGTGGAGAAAGGTAATCATGGTTCAGGCGGAAACATTCAACCTTCAACCTTCAACGTCGAACTTCCAAGGCAGCCCGTGTGCGAAGCTACTTCGACGTTGAGCGTTGAATGTTGAATGTTGAATGTTCTCATTTTCGAAGTCTAAATCCGTTTCGGTGGCGTCAGCGTGTATCTGCCTTGCTCCTGCGCGTGCGTCAGCGCCAGCGCCAGCGCGTCGGCGGCGTCGGGCGCAGGTGGTTCGGTCAACTGCAACATGCGCTGCACCATCTTGGCGACGGCTAGTTTTTGTGCCGCGCCGTAGCCGACGATGGCTTGCTTCACTTTGCGCGGCGCGATTTCAAAAATCTCCAGCCCGGCTTCCGCAATCACGGCCAGCGCTGCGCCGCGGGCTTCGCCCATGATGAGCGCGGTCTGAAGATTTTGCGCGTAGAACAATCCTTCCACGATGCAGACCGTCGGCTTCTGTTCGCGGACCAAGTCGCGCAGCGTCTGCGCGATCTTCGCGAGACAGCGCGAGCGTTCCCAATTGGCCGGGCAGGAGATCGTCCCCTGCGCGAGCGTGCGCGGACAGGGTTTAGCCGGTTGAATCACACCGAAGCCCGTGCCGCGCAGCGATGGATCGAGGCCGAGGATGATCGTGTGTTTGCCAGTGCTGCGCGTGGGCAGCGGCTCGAACACCGGCGCCGCCCCGCGCGGTTTGCGGCCCGAGACGCGCGCGGTCATCTGGTTGAATTGTTCGAGCGTGATTCCCACAGGCAGACTTTGCCAACGAACCCCAACGGGCAAAAGGAGAAAACCGAACGCGGCAGCTATTGCCAATGTTCCGCCAGCCACGGCGAGGGCTTGGCGTAACGCAGACCGAACTTGCGGCAGGTGCCGGCGATGGCTTCCTCGGGCTTGGGGAAGCCGTGAAAGATAAGCAGCCGTGTGCCGGCGGGCCGTTTGGGCGCGCGGAAGAATGCGAACGGAAACGAATACATGCAGTGGTATTTGAAACTGCGGCACCATTCCTCCGGCCACCACGTCACCGGGCCGACGCTCACGGAAATAAAATCCTGGTCGCACCGATAATTGGCGGCGATGCGTTGCGTGTCGGCGTGAAAAGCCGGCAAGACGTTTTGGTGACGGTCAGCCACGAAGCGGAACACGGAGGAATTGCCCACGCTGCGATGGCCGCGCAGCCAGTCGCGAATGATGCAGAAGTCACCGGGATGCTCGAAGAACGGATCGAGCGAATCCAGCACGATGATATCAAGGTCGAGAAACAGCGTGACGCCCTCGAGTTGCGTCTGTTTCTGATCGAAGACGCCGAGCTTGCGCCAGCAACGTTCCGGGCCGGGCGGAACGTTGACTTGGGGCAGCGGGCGAATTTCCACGGAGGGATCAATCCCCGCCGACTCGTCAGTGAAGCAAATGAAACGATGAGGCCGGCTGAGATGCCGCCGCACCATGCTGCGCAGGCGGTTGACGTCGGAAGCGGGATACTTTGTCCCCCACTTCATGCAGATGACGTTGACCATGGCGGGAGTTGCCGGCGCGGGAGAAGTTATTTC
>SCTL01000166.1 GCA_004297495.1 Verrucomicrobiota bacterium | reverse complement strand
ATTTTTTTCTGAAGCGGTCCGCGGCGCGTTGTGGCATTGACGACGCGTTGCACGTGAATGGCCGTGACGTTGCGGCAAACACCGGTGAGGCAAACGGGCACGACATCCATGACGAAACCGGGGTTGACGCCCGTGCCCAGCACGCGCGCGCCGTGTTGCTTGCAGACGGCATCGAGTTGCTTCGCGAGTTCAGGTTCGCGCAGCGGCGGGTAAAGCAGTTCTTCACACGACGAGACGACACTGATGCCGGCGCGGGCCATGGGTTCGACTTGCGCGACGGCGGCTTTGATCTTGGAAACGGAGGTGTGAAAGATGATGTCGGGTTTGCCGTCGGCGAGCAGGGCGTCGAGCGAAGGATAGACGCGCGCGCCCTTCAACGAAGCGACGCCGGTGACCTCCGTCAGGTTTTTACCGATCTTCACCGGATCAATGTCAATGCCGCCGATGATTTCCGCCCACGGCTTGGTCGCGGCGAGTTTCAAGGTTTCGATTCCAATGGGTCCGAGTCCGAACTGCGCGATTTTGATTTTCATCTGGTGATAACCGGTTGCCACGATGATAGGCCGAGGTTGACTTTTGACAAATCAAACTCCAATTCTGACCCATGTCCTTGGCCGTCTGGTTCTCCATCGCGCTGTTGCTCTTCGCTCCCGCGTTGTCGGCGCAGGAGCAATCTGCCACGCACGGCATGGTTGCCTCGGTGCATCCGCTGGCGACCGAGGCTGGATTGAATGTGCTCAGGTCCGGCGGCAACGCGATTGACGCGGCGGTCGCGGTTGGACTCACGCTCGGCATCGTTGACACGCACAACTCGGGCATCGGCGGCGGTTGCTTCATGCTCATCCGGCTGGCGAACGGGAAGATTGTCTGCCTTGATGGACGCGAAATGGCGCCCGCCGCCGCCACGCGCGACATGTTTCTCCGTGGGGGCAAAGGCGACACCACGCTTAGCCAGACCGGTTCGCTTGCGAGCGGCGTGCCCGGCGAAGTGGCGGCGTTTGAATTCGCGGTCCAGCATTACGGTAAAAAGAAATTGTCCGAACTCATTCTGCCGGCGGCGGAGATTGCAGAGCGCGGATTTGAAGTCACGCCAATCTACGCGGCCCGGCTGAGTTCGGTGGCCGACGACGTCGCCAAGTTCGAAGCGACGCGTGCGATTTTTTTCAAAGACGGCAAACCAGTCGCCGCCGGTGAGATTCTCAAGCAGCCTGACCTTGCCGGTACTTATCGCAAGATTGCAGAGCAGGGGAGCGCGTGGTTCTACCGCGGCCCGTTTGCCGAGGCGACGGAGAAATGGATGAAGGCCAACGGCGGCATCATGACCGCCTCCGACTTCGCAAATTATCGCGTCGAGCTGCGCACGCCCATCGAGACGACCTATCGCGACCGCAAAATCATTTCCTTCCCGCCGCCCAGTTCGGGCGGAGTTCACGTCGCGGAGATGCTGAACATTCTCGAACACTTCGACCTGAAGAAGATGGACGACGCCACGCGCCTGCACGTGATCGCGGAAGCCATGAAGCTCGCCTTCGCAGATCGCGCTTACTGGCTGGGCGATCCCGATTTTGCGAAAGTGCCGCGCGGCCTCGTGTCAAAGCGCTACGCGGCGGCGCTGGCAAAAAAAATTGATCTGAACCATGCGAGCGAAGTTCCCGCGCACGGACTGCCGCCGGGTTGGGAGCGCGATTTGTTCGGCAAACACACGACGCATTTTTCCGTGGCCGACGCCGAGGGCAACTGGGTCGCCTGCACGGCGACGATCAACACGAGTTACGGCTCGAAGGTCGTGATCCCCGGAACGGGCGTGGTGATGAACAACCAGATGGATGACTTCTCCGTCCAGCCCGGCGTGCCGAATCACTTCGATCTCATCGGCGCGGAAGCGAACGCCATCGCGCCGGGCAAGCGTCCGCTTTCGAGCATGACGCCGACGCTCGTGTTGGATGGCCGCAAACCGATCATCGCGCTCGGCGCCGCGGGCGGACCGAAGATCATCAGCGCGGTGTTGCAGGAATTGGTCGCGATGCTCGACCTCGGTCAGAGTCCGGCGGAGGTGTTAGCCGCGCCGCGCATTCATCATCAGTGGTCGCCCAATGAAGTCCTGTTCGAAAAAACGCTCCCCGCGTCGCTCCAAACCGCGCTCGGGCAACGCGGCCACAGAATCACGGAGATAAACGCGCTGGCCGTTTCCCAAATCATCGCGCGCAGCACGGATGGAAAGGGTTTCATCGGTGCGGCTGATCCGCGCGCGGGTGGGAACGCGGCCGGTTGGTAGATGTTTTCCTTGGCGTCCATCACGACAGAGAAGGGTCAATGCCCGATGGCTTCAACGTCGTTCTCACTCGAAGGACGCCGGACGGGAAGTTGGAGTATGTGCCGTGGGCGGGTGGTAGCCGAGCCGACTGAAAAGCCATTGAAAGTCAGGAGACGGAGCGTCAAGCACGGCTGATAGACATGGCGCGGCTTCCAGTCAATCGTTAGACCAGATTTAACAATGTCGTAGCGCGGAGCGCGGCGTTTACGCCGCTTCAACGCCGCTTTGCCAGTCACGGTGAAGCGGGCTAAAGCCCGCGCTCCTTCGGAAAATTGCGGCCACAGTTCTTGAAACTGCTCTAACATGCGGCCGACCTTGCTGACTAACCTTCGCGGGTGGTCGTCGTCTCCCGGATTCAGGAACAGTTGGCCGATGATGATGTTTCCATTCGTATCCGCGCAGACTTTCTCGCGATGACGCCGCGGTTGATAAAAGATGCAATTGGGAGATCGGGATGATGCCATATTTTCCCCCGACGTCATCACGGGACGATGGCTACGCGATAAAACCGGGCAGCAGAGTCGTTCGACGTTGCGTCCACAAAACGAAACGGCAGCGCGACGGG
>SCTL01000165.1 GCA_004297495.1 Verrucomicrobiota bacterium | reverse complement strand
TGCAGCAGGTCGCGAAATTCCTCCGGCTTCGCGTCGCCGTTTGCGTCGGCAAAAATGCCGTAAGTGTCGCAACGGATTGCGTGCGGGTCGGCTTTGACCAACTCATCCACAAGCGAGTTGAGCTTCTGGATTTTGTCCGCCGGGCGCTGCTTGCTCGTGCTGCTGGGCATGACTTTGCAAACGACGACTGGCATCTTTGCATCCGATGCCCGGAGCGCGGCCAGGATGGCTTTGAGATTTTCCGCCACGTCCGCCGGGTCGGCGCCGATGCCGATGTCGTTGGTGCCGATGAGCAGCACGATGGCGGCGGGATGCAGGTCCAGCACGTCTTCCTTCAAACGATAGAGAATGCCGCGCGTGGTGTCGCCGCTGATGCCGCGATTCGCGCAGCGGTATTCGGGAAAATGTTTCCGCAGGTCGCCCCAGCCTTGCGTGATGGAGTCGCCGAGAAAAACCAGCGCGCCCTGGCTGGCTTCGCGGTTCGCGCGGAACTCGGCGCGGCGTTGTCCCCAGACTTTGTCGAACCAGTCGCCTTTCTGCGCCGGCCCTTTGCCTGGCAACATTTCGGCGGTGGGGGCTTTTTCTGCGGGCGGTGAATTGGTGGCCGGCGTTTGCGCCCGCAAGACGAGGGCAAGCAGCAGGGAAGTGAAAAGCAGGGACGCGGCTTGCGCGCGACGACGAAGCTGGAAGAATTTCGATTTCATTTAATTCGCGAGTTTGGACGGCGATGGCGGGGTGGCCAATCAATTTTTTTAGTTCAATTTCCGCACGCTCATCCGCGTTCATCCGCGGTCAAAATTCTCGCCGTTAATTTGGTTTGCTTGTCGGCGCGCCGGGTTTAAGCTGCCCGCAAGAACAGCAAAGGACCAACTATGTATTTCGGCGTGGACTACTACCCGGAGCAATGGGTTTACCCGTATGCTGGAACCAAGGACAACCCCGAAGCGTGCTGGGAACAGGACGCGGAACTCATGCGCGAGGCCGGCTTCAATGTGGTGCGCATGGGCGAATTCACCTGGGCGCTGTGTGAACCCGAGGAGGATAAATATGATTTCACCTGGCTCCAGCGCGTGATGGACCGCCTCGGCAGCGTGGGCATCAAGGTCATTCTCGCCACGCCCACCGCCGCGCCGCCGCTCTGGCTCACCAAAAAATATCCGGAGATTCTGCCGATTGACCGCGACGGCCATCGCAAAAGCGAAGGCACGCGCCGCGCGGTGTGTCTCAACAGCGAGGCGTATTGGGAGCACTCGAAAAAACTGGTCACCGCCATGGCCAAGGCGCTGGGCAGTCATCCGCAATTGATCGGCTGGCAGATTGATAATTCCATCGGCGGAAATTTCACCGAGGAATCCTTCAACGAAGACACGCGGCGCGACTGGCATCTCTGGTTGCAGGCCAAGTACGAGACGATCGAGAAACTCAACGAATCCATGGGCACGCGGCATTGGGGGCAGATCGCGAGGTCCTGGGACGAAGTGCCCATGCCGATGAAGGCGCCCACAGCGCACAACCCCGCGCTCGAACTCGACTGGTGCCGTTTTTGCAGCGACACCATCGTGCAATTCGTGAGGATGCAGGCTGACATCCTGCACGAACTCTCGCCGAAACGCCCCGTCACCACGAATCTGCGTCCGTTGATTCATCGCTTCGATCACTTTGATCTGGCGGAGGCCCTGGATTTCATTTCCATCGAGAGCGCCGCCGCCATCCGCGCGAAGTCTTCCGAGACCGCCTGTGAAATTGACATGCTCCGCTCGCTTAAGAAGACCGACATCCGCACGCCCGACGGCGAAAGCGGTTTCTGGGTCATGGAACAAAAAGCCGGCAACGTGAACTGGCAGGACGTCAATTCCGTCGTGCGCCCGGGTGTGTTGCGCATGTTCGCGTATCAACTCATTTCGCGCGGCGCGGATGCGATTCTCTTTTTCCGCTGGCGGCAGCCGCGCTTCGGCACCGAGAGTTTTCACGGTGCCGTCATGGGTCATCATCTGCGCAAGGACAACCGCGTCTTCCGCGAGGTGGCACAACTGGGCGAGGAAATCAAATTGCTCGCTCCGGCCATCAAGGGCGCGCGCGTCGAACCCGAGGTCTGCATTCTTTACAGCCACGACAACGACTGGTCGCTCCGGTTCGCCGGCCAGCCGAACAAGAATTTCAATCTGCGCGAACACTTGCAGCTCATTTACACGGCGCTGCACGATAAGAATATTCTCGTGGATTTCGCCCGCCCCTCCGAAGACCTCTCGCGCTACAAACTCGTCTTCGCGCCGTCGCTGCATCTGTTGAGCGCGGGCGAGGCGGATCGCCTGAAACTTTTTGTGCAAAACGGCGGCACGCTCGTCGGCACGTTCAACACCGGCCTGGTGGACAACCGGCATCTCGCGCCCGATTCCGGTTACCCGCACAATCTCACCGACCTGTTCGGGTTGGAAGTCACCGAGTTCGATCAACTCCCCTCCGGCGAGGAAAATCATCTTACCTTCAAAGGCGCGTTCCCCACCAGCCACCTGCATCCCGCGCGGCTCTGGTGCGATTTGATCGAACCGCGCGAATGTCAGGTGCTCGCGACGTACGCGAAGGATTTTTACGCCGGCAAACCAGCCATGACCATGAACACCTACGGTCTGGGCAAGGCCATTTACGTCGGCACGCTCAGCCACCAGCATTTCTACTTCGATCTGGTTTCCTGGCTGCGGCAGATTTGCAACCTGCACCCGCTGCTGAAAGTGCCCGACACCATTGAAGTCGGCATGCGGCAGAAGGAAGGCACACGCGTTTTCTTCCTGCTCAACCACACGAATTCACCCGTGCGCATCCAATTCTACAAACCGATGCACGATTATCTCACCAGCCAGGTCGTGAGCGGCGGTTACGACATTCCCCCGCACGGCGTGCTCGTGCTCGACGAGCATCCCGAACCCAAAGCCGCCGCGACCACGGTGCCAGCCGCCGTGCCGGCCTAGCTCACAAGTTCCAGCTCACCAGGGACCGCGCTGTTTCAGCGCGGGAAAACCGAGGGACAATCGGGACATCGCTTTCGATGCCTGGACTCACAGTTCCACATCCTCGGGGCGGACTTCGAGACATTCGTCCTGATCCTCCCAGACGACCGCCGGGTAGAGCGAAAGTAGTTTGGGCGCGAGAACTTTTCCGGCGGTGGCCAGCAGTCCCTCGGCTTGCTGGGCGGCATTCTCAAATGCGCGGTCGTAATCGCCCGCGCCTTTGCGGCGGCGATCATCCCAGTGGGCCACGGCGTGAATCGGCGCGTAATCCGCCGCCCAGTTTTCCAGATCGCTCCGGAATTCCACCGGCAGTTCTTCAAAAGGCACGAGCACGTCATTGCAGTGCTGGCAAATGAGACCGGATTCGCGCACGTCGCGCGTCAGCAACGGCAGAACGGGCGCGCGACAGCACGGGGATTCCGCGTAAGCTGCCGGGGGAGTGGCGAGTCGTTGCAACCAGATTTGCCGGTCATGCCCGAGTTGCGCGCCGAGCCGGTAAGCCAGCACGAGCGGATGAGATTGCCGCCAGGCTTTGCCCTCCAACTGGCCCAGCGTCTGCGCGAGCCAGCGCGCGAGGGTCAAATCGTCAAAATCCTTGAAGGCCTGGGAGTATTCTTTCCAAAGATGATCCAGCGGCGAATCGGGGTCCATTTCCATCGTCGCCAAGAATGTTGGCAGAAACGGGGGTTTGTCGAGCGGACAATCCGCCCCGGTCGTGTGAATTACGTGTGAAAGAATCCCTTCGATACCCTGTTGACAAAAATCCGGCAAAAGCTCAGATTTGCCTCGTTCGGGTAGCAGCACGTTTCTTCAGCGGGGTTCCCCACCCCCACCTCCTTGGCGTCTGCTGCCCGAACATTTTTTATCCGCGCTTGACCGGGCGTCTGCGGTTCTCCAGTATTTGCAGCCCCAGCGGGGGCGTAGCTCAATTGGTTAGAGCGCTGCCCTGTCACGGCAGAGGTTACGGGTTCGAGCCCCGCCGCTCCCGCCACTTTCAAAAATAATACAGCCACTTCCTGCATTCCAAGGCTCGCGCGACGAGGTCGGGCAGTCAAAATGTCGGCAGTCAGTAGTCCGCAGTCAAAGCGCCGCGCTCACGGCGCAGGTTTCGGCGCCGTCACCCACTCGAAGCTGAGTTTGATGTCGTCACCGGTGGTGAACATTCCCAGGGTCACGGGAGGCGTCACACCGAAGTCGGTCATCTTCACGGCAATGGCCCCGGCAACTTTCAGTTTACCTTCCGCTTTCTGAATCGTCACCGGCATGGTGTTCGTGCGGGAAACGCCCTTCACCGTCAACACGCCCGTGGCGTCGAATTGCAACGCCCCGGTCGCGCCGGCGGCGGACTTGGGTTTCAACTCGATCAACCGATACTGGATGTTCTTGTGGTTTGGCTCGTCCATTTCTTTTTGCATCCGCGTGTCCATGGTGGTGTGCGGACTCTTGAGTGAGCGAACGGGAATGGAAACCTGCACCACCGGTCGCGCGGCGGCGGCGTTGGTGAGCGCGGAATCTGGAAAGCCGGCGTCCGCTTCCATGAAACCGCCGATCAAGGTCCCCTCCATGCTCCAGTCGTGAATGTTCGACGTGCCGTCAATTTTGCAACTGCTGCCCTTCGGCTGCGCTTGATAGCGCACCAAGCCGGCGCTGGCATTGGTCTGGGCGGAGACTGGTTGAATCGCCAGACTGCAAATGAAAGCGGTGACGACGAGCGGGATGGAGCGGCGGAAAATTATTTCAGATTTCATATTTCGTGAGGGAAAATTAATTCAAGCGAGTTCAAAAATCTCTTTCGGCAGTTCAATGCGGCGTCCCTTGACCACGGCTTCATTCGCCTTGATCGCCAGCACGGTGGCGGCAAAACCGACGTCCTGCCGGGGCGCGAAACGGATCACGTTCTCCGCCGCGGTGGCCGTGGGCGAAACTTCCTGGCCCGTGGGCCGCGCGGCGGACGCGAGATATTCCTTCAACGCCTGTTTGTCGCCGCCGGGAAAATTCGTGTTGAAATCCTCGACGCTGGCATTCAGTTCCGCGCAGTTTTTGAGGAAGGCGTCCAGCGCGTAATAAAGCGGCGGAAACGGAAACGCGGACGACGATCCGCCGGTGAGACTCGTCTGCTTCGAGCCGCCCGCGACGAGCGCGATGCCGGTGGCCTTGTAAAATTCGTCGCGACGCGCGTACACCTCCCAGCCCAGCAACGGCGCGTCCACTTCCTTGAACATCCACGCGTTGCCGTCGCGCATCATCACGGTGGTCTCGTTGCCGAAATAAATCTCGTGCTCGGCGTCGAACGAACAGGCCAGCGTCACATCGTGGCTCAACTGCACGCCGCCGGGATATTCCAGTTGCACCTGCGCGGTGTCGGCCACTTCGCGACCGTCCTTCCAATGCGCAATCGCGCCATGCCCGGTGACCGCCACAGGCAATTTGTTCAGAAAAAACCAACCCGCTTGATCGAGCAAATGCAGACTGACTTCGCCCGCGAGACCAAGCGACAACTTCGGATCGAGCCGCCAGTTGAGTTCGATTTCACGCGTCGGATTCGGCGACGGCACACGCCAGCTTTGCTTCTTGTGCCACTGCGAACGCGCCATCACCGGCTTGCCCAGCACGCCGGTCCGGATGTGCGGCGACAACCATTGCCGCTGCGGATCACAACGCATCTGCAAACCCGATTGGAAGAATTGTCCGACCGAATTCTTCGCCGCCATCGCGATGGCCTTGGCATCTTCGATCGTGTGCGCCAGCGGCATTTCGCAATAGACGTGTTTGCCCGCCGCGAGCGCGGCGAGGACGATGTCTTTGTGCAGATGCGTGGGCGTGGCGACGATGACCGCCTGCACGTCCTTGTTCGCGAGCAATTCTTTATAGTCAGCAATCTGCGCCGCGTCCGGCGCTTTGCTGCCGCCGCGTTTGAGTGATGCCGGATAGTGATCGCACACGGCGACGATCTGCGCCTCGGGCGTGCGGCCCAACTGATCGAGCATCTCCCGTCCCCACGCGCCCAGCCCGATGACGCCGAACTTGAGTTTGAATTTCGGCTCCTTCGATTCTTCCGCGCGGGCTTCGTCCACGGGCGCGAGCAATTGCACGCCACCCATCATCGCCATCAACGTGGCGAACGAACCGCCCTTGAGAAAATCACGCCGGTTGAAGCCGGACGCGTCCGGCGTCGGCGGGTTCATTGAATCAATTTGTGTCGGTTTCACAGTTTCAGCTTCGCAAGTCCCGGCGATCAATCAATCGCATGAAGATGTTCACTTCGTCGCAGCAGTCTGCGGCGTGGCGTCGCCGGCTTCCAGACCGAGCGCCCACTTGATGCCGCCGAGCAAATGTTTTTGGAACGCCTCGGCGATGGCCGGCGCATTCTTCCGCTCGCCCTTCGCGTCCTTCCAGGCGGGATCCCAGATGTCCTCCCGATGGCCGAGCGACGTGTAGAACACGCGGCCCTTGCCGTAATTTTTCATCCACGCCACCGGATAATCGCCCGGCGTCGCCTTGTTGTTTTTTATGTCGTCGGCATTCAGCATGAGCCGGTCGAGCGTGAGCAAGCCGTGGACTTTCGCGCGGTCAAAATTCTTGAGCTGATAAATCTCGTCGAACACCGTCCACGTCGCGCCGAGATGCTTGCATGCCGGGCAATCCCTGTCCTGATTGATCGCCGTGACTTCGACTTGCGGCCCGTGCCGGAGAAATTCCCCGCCGATCATTTCGATGTAGCCGGGGAATCCGGGAAACGTATCCGTCGCCGCGTGAACGCCCACGAAGCCCTTGCCCGACTTGATGAAATCCAGCAACGCCTCGCGCTCCGGCAACGGCAGATCGCCGGTTGTGCTCGCAAAAATCACGGCGTCATATTTCGCCAGCGCTGTGCGGTTCATCTTTTCGGCGAGCACTGCCTTGATGGCTTCGTTGACTTTGGCTTTGTCGGGCTTGCCGTCCGCGCCCTTGAATTGCTCGTCCTTCGGCTCGACCCGCGCATACTCGACGGTGAACGCACCGCTTTCGCTGGCCAGCCCTTGCAGAATTGATTCGGCGAGCGGAATCGAACTGTGACGAAATCCGGTGGTCGTGGTGACGACCAGCACGCGCTTCGGAGACTTTGCTTGCGCTGAACTGGTCGCGCAACCAGTCAGCAGCATGAGTGCGATCAACGCCGCGGTTGTGGAAAATCGAAGCAGGTGACGGGAGCGGGGTTTCATTAGATTTAGCTTGTTCGTGTTGCGCGTTGGATTCTTAACGTGAATTCGGACGGGGTAAAGCCCGAAGGCATTCAATGATTGTGAGCCGGCGCGGCCAGGCGGGCGGTCGCGGTGACGAAAGCAGGAGGCTTCCTAATTTGGAAAACATTCAACACTCAACATTCAACATCCAAGTTGGCCGTTTCCACGCTGACTTCGGAGTTGGGCGTTGAATGTTGAATGTTGAATGTTCCTCCACCCGGTCATTTGTGTTCCACCTTCGCCTTCAGATTTTTCAAACCTTCCTCGAAGTCCGGCCCGGTCATCTTGTCCATGATGAGGCCAAAGAAACGATTCAAAGGATTTCGATTCAAATTGCCTTCCATCGTCCAGATCAGCTTGGTTGCGGAACCGGCGGGCGCATACGCAAGCGAGCCGCGCGATATGAATTTCCCGTGCTCGAAACTCAAATCAAACGTCACGCCCTTCGCCACATCCGAACCCACCACGGTCATCTGGCCCTGGCCGAACTTCTTGCTCTCCCATTTGCTCACCGCGCCCGCGCCCTCTTCCGGGCCTTCGTAGCTGTATTGCAAGCTTGCGTCCTTCGCCACCGTCCAGGCCGACCACTCGGGCCATTTCTTGAGATTGCTGATCCACGGCTGAATCTGCTCCGGCCTGGCGTCAATCACGATGCTGCGCTCCACCCGGTAGTGATCCGGCAGGAATTGGGAGATGACGAGCGCGCCGGCCACTACCACGAGCAGGAACACCAAAACATTTTTCAGGATTTTCATAGGTTGTCTTTCTGATTCGAGTTCGCCGTTATTGTTTCAGTTCAAAGGTCCGCTGTCGCCACCGAATAAACCGGCGGCAGATTCTCCGCAATCGTTTGCCACGAATCCCCGTCATCGCGCGACGCAAAAATCTTTCCCGTGTTCGTGCCGAAATAAATTCCCGCCGGGTCGCGCGAATCCGTGGCCATGCCCTCGCGATAGATGCCCATGAACGCCTCGCGCTGCGGCAGTCCCCTGCTCAACGCCTGCCATTTGCGCCCGCCGTTCGTGCTGCGATACACGCGCAGCCTGTTGTCCGGCGGACAGCGAAACTCCGCGCCCTTGAGCGGGATCACGTAAATTGTCTCGCGTTCATGCGGATGAATCGCCAGCGGAAAACCGAAATCCGACGGCAGCCCCAGCGAAATCTCCTGCCAGTTCTGGCCGCCATCCGCGCTGCGATACACGCCGCAATGATTTTGCTGGAACAACACCGAACGCCCGCCATCCGCCAGCAAA